>JAGGZS010000113.1 GCA_021161885.1 bacterium | reverse complement strand
TTTTTATATAGTTGATTATAAATGAAAAGAATCTATTTTTTATTAGTTGTCCTATTGTTAAGTTTTCCTTTTTATGCTCAAGCGGAAAACCATGTTACCTCAGAGCCTCTTGAAATCAGCATCGAAATACAAAAAAACCATACCCCTATGTGGATCAATGTTGACCAGACCGATTTTATGAAAAATCAATCTGACGGGTTCAATATATTCGCGACCAATAAAATATATAGAAAAATAGGGACAGCGTATGCTTCTTGGCAGGCAAGCGATATTTACGAAATTCTTATTTATACGGATAATATAAACGAACTTAATCTTAGTACTTATGTACCTCTTCAGGTTCCTGCTTCCTCTAAAATGCTTTATGCCTCAAAGTTTGCGGGGCTGCGTTTGCGACAGCCTATATCACGGCCTTACGGGCAAACTTTTTTTGTCCCTTTTAAGGTATGGGTACCAAGGACTGCCGGCAAAGGTCAGGTAACCGCTCCGGTCAATCCGGACGGATCTATCGACGCAAAATATTTTACTTCCCTTGATCCGGACAACAGTGAAGATTTGTCTTTCTTTTACGTACCTGAAAAAATGGCGGTTGATGATGATCTGGCTGGGAGTACATACGGAAGTTATAAGAAGGTAATCGCTTCAGCTTTTGACGCGACTTATCCCCATAAAATAGAACTTACTTTTGCTATGGATGTTACAAACAGGAATATTGGAGCTAATATTGGGAACGCACTCCATAAAAAATATGAAGCTCATGTGATTATTGATCTTGTGGGCAATTAAAAAAATTTTTTATAACTTGATTTTATAGTTTTTTGGTTATGGTTTGGTAGTTTTTTAGACAAAAAATAAGAAAAAAAAAGGGGGGT
The DNA here is from genome assembly GCA_021161885.1 of bacterium. Lineage (GTDB taxonomy): Bacteria > Auribacterota > Auribacteria > Auribacterales > Auribacteraceae > JAGGZS01. Next base: position 11,770 of record JAGGZS010000113.1, on the reverse strand, counting down.
GAAAACAGAAAAATTAAACTATTCTGTTTGTTAGGTTTATTATTATGAACAAAAAAACAAAGGAGAGAAAACAAATGAAAAAAATCACTTTTTTAGCAATTTTAGCATTACTATTGTCATGCGCGCCAGGCTTATATGCCGATGATGTTTCTGACGAGATTACAATTGCCGTTACAGTACAGCAAACTAGTGGCACATGGGGTATTGCTATCAAAGATAATGATTCCGACAACGCTATAAATGTTGACGCTCTTAACACAGTGGGAGCAAATATGCACTCAATGGGCAACAAGAAACTTGTACTTGGCAAAGTATATTTAGACCTTGATGTGTTTGATATATATGAAGTAGTTGTTTATTCGGATGCGATGAATGATGATGATAATGATGCTACCCCATATCCGTTGCCTGATAACTGGACCACTATGAATAATACCCAAAAAGAAGATTATGTATCAAAATTTGCAGGACTGCAGAACCAGAATTCTCTTTATAAAGGTAAAGGGCTATTATATGGCGCTTCATTAAAAGTACGATCAGAAGGTATTCACGGTTTTGCTGTTATGGATAATGGCGGTAAGGTAAGCTATGATTCTGATGATGATGGTCTTCCACCTTTTGATTCAGTCGATTTAGGTGTTAAAGGCACTGCAATTCCTGTTATGCTTTGGGACGGTAAACATTATCCGAGTCAATGTGTATTCAGCCCTGTTCCGGAACTTGCCAATGAAACTCTATTAGGCAATGACCCGATTTTGGTCGCTGGTTCAATTAAAGGTTCACCTTTATTAAAAAACGATGGAACCAAGAACCGTCTTGAAGTTATCTTCGGTGCCAGTGAAGAAGGTATAGGTTCCGGTACGTATGCGACTAAAGTGTATTTTGATTTAAGATGGAATTAATTTTTTAATATTTTATACGCGTTTTATACGCGCGGGCAATTTTGTGTTGCCCGCGCGTATTGAAAGATTAGGATTTAACAAAAACTAAGCGAAAAAGAAAGGCTAAAATATTGAAAACAATAAAATATAAAAATATTATTTCTATTTTTATAGGTGCGTGTTTAATTTTGCAGGCAAACAGCGTATTCGCTAAGTTTTTGCTGTCTCCGTCCCGTATTGAGGCAAAAGTTCCTCCCGGAAAAAGTTTTGAAGAAAAATTTGAGTTTAGCAATCCCAGCGATGAACCTGTTAAAGTAAAAGTTTTTTGGACAGATAGAACCAAAAATCCGGTGGTATCGGATTGGCTGAAAATATCTAAGGATATTGTTGAGCTTGCGCCTGAAAGTTCTGAAATTATTACTTACACCGTATCTATACCTGAAAACGCGTCAGGCGAATATAACGCTTGGTTTGTTACACAAGAAGTATCCGCGGCGACCACTCAAGGTATGGCTACGTTTGCGGTTCGTATGTCTGTGCCTATATACGTAATGGTAAAAGGCACTGAAAAATATGATTTCGATATAAAAAAAATTCAGATAAACAATAAAAAAACTGCTGAAATAATTTTAAATGTTCGCAACACAGGCAACGTTCATATACGGCCTGTCGGATCAATAATAATTACAGGTGTTGGTTCACCTCAAAAATACGCTTTGAAATTTAATGAAATCAAATGGGGAGTTATCCCGAACCAAAGTACCGATTATACCACAAAATTCAAGGAAGACAAAAAATTAGCGGACGGAAAATATAAAGCGAAAATAAATATTCATGCCGGTGATGAAGGCAATATGAAACAATGGCAGAAAGAAATTGTCTTTGAAGTCAAAGGCATAAACACGACAATAATCAAAGGTTTAGGGAATTAGTTGATATATTTATGAAAAAGTTTGGTTTTCTTTTTATTCTAATATTTTGTTGTGCCGCATCGGTTGTCGCTATTGATTACGACAATGACGGATACAATGATACTTTCGAAAACGGAGCGCAAGACGATTACCGTCCGTATTTTATCAGGCATGATATGAAAACCATTAATATATATATAGATTTTGACCAGACGGTTCCGTTATTCAGCATGACTTTAAATAACGCAGTTATGTATCCGCTTGAACAGGGGACTGTCGATGTGCAGATAGAGTTCAGCCAGATTGTGCAAATCAACGGAGCAATATCCCAAGATATCGCATCCGGGGCGCTTCAGCTTCAGATAGCCGAAATACCGGGTAACACTGTCATTCAAGCCGGGACTCCTGTTACGATAACCGATAATTCCGTAGTATCGCTTCCGTTTACGATAGCGTACCTTACTCCTGATATGGCGAATTTGCCTTTAACGCTGAATCTTTACAACACAAGTTCCGGCAACAATATGCATCTTGTCTCAAGCGATATAAATGTTTTTCAGCAGACCGATGACCGGCCGGCCGGCAAGGTATTGTCTGTGAATTCCAGTATGGTTATAGGCGATACCGAGATAATTCAAGGGGATACATTACAGGTTCAAGGATGGGCATTCGATGATAATGAGGGTATGGCTGTTTCACTCAATTTTAAACGTGATGAGTCAGATAACAATACCGCCGCTGTTGTAAATATTGCCAAATCAGTTGATCCTGTCAACAATACAATACCTTATTGGGGTGCGTCATATCCGTCGGGTTTTTTGATTGATTGGGCAGAGCCGGACAGGCGCGGGAATTATCTTATCACACCCCATCTGAACGACGGGTCCCATGATGTGGCTTTGGAAACTAAAAAAATATTCTGGAATAAAAAACCTGAAATACAGCTTGATTCACCACAGCCATATACAAATATATATACTATGAATTACTTAATCGCCGGCGAAGCCGTTGATTTAGATGTAAATTTGGGTATAGGGGCGTATTTATCTTCTGTTGAGGTTTATATAGACGATAATTCAAACTTAATAAAATTAATTACCAATAATATTCTATCCAATGAAAATATGAATATTCAGTTCGACTGGACAACCGTGTCCGATTATGCCGAAGGCGAACATACAATACTCGCTGTAGCCCATGATTCTTTCGGGCTGCAATCAGATGAATTGCAAATCCCTATTGTGATATACAAAACCGTGCCTTTGATCATAAATGTTTCACCTCGTCTCGGGCCATGGGAGGGCAATAATATTGTTTCTATAACAGGTAACGGGCTTGCCGCTTTAAGCAATGTATCTTTTGAAAATATACCTGCCGCTATCCTGCCGGGAGCTACGGATTCGCTTGTTCAGGTAGTTGTGAATTCATTTGTCCCTTCTGAATCGCGGTATACGGAAGTTAGGCTGAGTAACGATTACGGTTCATATTTTAAGCAGGACGCCTATCGCTTTATTCCGGCCGAATTAAATGCGTTAAATACAGATTCCCAAATTGCGGATATTAAATATTCTAATTTAGAAAAATCATTATATATTTTAAACATAGATGAGCACGCTGTTGACGTTTATGAGCAGGATAACGGCAACGGGCTTCAGCTTAATTATACAGCCAGTTTCAATACACAGGGCACAGATGCAAAACCGGAATACAAAATGGAATTATCTCGTCTTGAGGATATAATGTTTGTAATTTACGAAGACTCAAACCGGATAGACATCTACGACCTGCAAAACGACGGAGCGCCGCTTGATGTTATTTATTTATTAGATAACGAAGGCACAGCTGTTTCCAATAATTCATTTGCTTATCTTATGGGAGACGAATTCTTGATGAGCGGTATGCTTCTTGTCGGAACGCAGGGGGAAAATTCAGGGTTATACCTTGTATATCTTGACATAGCTGATTATAATCATTCTATCGAAGAAATTACTTTACCCGGCAGTTATGATAGTGTAAATGTTTATTCATGCGCTAATAAATCTACCGCGTATATAATTTATAAAAGCAGCGCTACAGGCGAGTTCACGACATATCGTTATGACGCGAAATATGATTTATTCAGTGGACCGTTGCCAACATCAATGACGCTTGCCCCCGGCGAGATTGATGAACTGAAATTGTCAACCAATTATAACGGAATAAAATTTTTGCTTTATACAACTTCGCAAATTTCTCAGTTCGATAAATATGGTCTTTTACTGGGTTCAGCGTCTTACGGTATGGATTTAGCTGTTTACGATTCATGCCGGAGCGTGTTTTATTCATTAAACGGCGGAGATATTTCTTTCCATATTAGGTCGTTAGATAATCTAACCGAAGAAATAACATACTGTGATTTGCCTGAAAACAGTCATTTTGCGCTCTGCGCTTCGCTTGATTGGAACGGTGATTTTATGTTCGCGTTATCAGCCGAAGGAACAGCAGTTGTTAAGGTAGGCGATATTTATCCGCAAATACAAGATTTACCAACGTTTGTCCAATCCGGTCAAACAGTTCACTTTAAGGTAAATAATATTGGTCAAGTACCTGAAAATGTTGTGAGTTATGTTGATGATACTGAAAAAGCATCAAATTTTGACAACGATACAAGCACATACGCCTTGACATCTCCTCTTGATAACGATACCGCCGAAAAACTCTATATCAAGTTATATGGTTATCCAAGTAAACAAGAACCGCTTTATATGATGTCTAAATTGGCGGATGTGGTTGACAATAATATTGGGCTTCAATTTTTTTATCCGACAGGGTTGTTCTACGATGAATTAAGGTCTGACCTTTATGCTTTTGATCCGTCCCAGACAGGCGGTTTTTCCATACTGCGTTTCCATATTGAAGTTGATAACAACGGTGAAGTTGCCGTAACGAGAAAAATGGTGCCTTTCCAGATGCAGATAGGCAATCCGTTATCAATGACTTTTGTTCACGATTATATTGTAGTGTTATCACTGTATTCGCATCAGTGCACTTGGTTTAACGTAACCGATTTTGATGCCAACGGTACCGCGCAGGTTCACACGGCAGCCATATCCCCGTTTATAACTCCCTCAGGTATTGCCGGATATTCACCTGCGGATAACCCTGACATGAATTATGTATATATATGGAACAGTTTGTCAACCGGCGGTTTAGATGTGTTTCAGCTTGATATCGACACTGGTATTACAGCTTGGTGCGGTCAAATCCTTTCTCCGCACACTACAAACATATACATAGATCATAATCCTAATGATTACACTAAGGATAGGGCATATGCTGTATCATCATCTTTATCCGGCGCGCAGAATGATATTATAACAGTTTTTGAACCTTTTAAATCAGCGTTCTCCATAAGTCCGCTTGCGAGCATCAATCTTGGTTCTTCGGGAGGGGCATATAAAATAGCGGCTAACGACGCGCATTTCTTTGTGTCTTTATATGATTCTAAAGGAATCACATTGTTTGATCCTGATTTATCAGGCAATTCAAATCATTTTATTTATAATATATTAAATAATGATTCAAAATATTCGAGATTTTTAACGGTAGACGAAAATAATCTTGTTTTCAGCGGCAAGGAATCGGATAATTTATTTACATTAAGTTTTATGGACTTGAACCCATGGAATGATTATCCGTATGTTTCACCGTTTGACATAAACGAAAATTATACTGTATCATCTTCACAACTACAAGATGTAAAAATAATTAAAGGTAAAGTATTCACCGTTATAGGACATGAAATTTATATAATAAATTTAATTAATAAAGAGGAGGAATAAAAGATGAAAAAACTATTCACCTTAACAATTATTTCGGTTGTTTTAAGCGGTAGTATTGTTTTTGGTGCTACTCATCAATTGTTCAATGATTTTGTAATAACACAATTTAATCCGGCGGCAGGAAGCACTAACCTAACGGATTTACTAAAACCTTCACCTGAAATAATGTATTTTGAAGACCAAAATGATTTGAACCAGATAACCTTTGTTAGCCATAATGGTTCTTCTGTTTATACTAAAGAAATCATAAGCGGTTCCATAACAGGCGGCGCGGAAGATATGTTAGGCATTGATTCTCAGAATTTATTTCATTTTGCAGGCAATTCACCAGGGACAATGATAATCAATTCTTTTAACGGGACATCTCATGTGTTTGACGCACGATTTTCCAATTATACATATCTTGTATGCGATATAGAAAATATTGGTTCTAATCCGGTAAACATACTCCCTCGAGTCGGGCCTAACGAAATGGACTCAAACAGTTCTATGTATTACGCCTTTGATCTGCTTACTTTTACACCGGTAAACGTGAGAACATTAGCCGCAGGGGACAGCGCGACATTGGTTTTCGGGCTTGGACAAGACCCGACACAGCCCGATACGGTTGTCTGGGATTACCTCAATGGTCCTCACAGCACTTTTGAACTTCTTTTCCAACCTGCGGTAGGAACTGATTTCGATGTGCGTATTGATAACATAGGCATGGTTGCTGTTCCTGAACCGACCGCGTTTTTGTTGTTTGCTTTGGGGGCATTATTTTTTAGAAAATTTTTAAAAAAAACAAGAGTGTAAATTTAATTAAGGATTTGGTTTGAAACTTTTTTGGAATTGTATTATGAAGAGCAGACTTTTTAACATTTTATTAGTATCTATTTTCGCCAGCATTTTTCTTACACTAAACGATGCTGCGGCGCAGTCGACTGACCGCGCTATGTGGGTATGGAGCAATACTGACGAGATTATAACCGATTTTATTGAAGCTGACAGCCTGTCTACTTCATGGGACGATTTTATCAGTTTCTGCGAAGCTCCTCATGGTGATTCCAATGACCGTATCTTAAATATTTATATGTCGGCTTATTCATATATGCTGTCCAAACCAGATGAAATGCGCTCTTTTCTTGCTGATATGAGCAGCAGGGGATTTAACGTGTATGTGGTGCTTGCTGATCCAATATTTGCCATACCTTTAGGTTACGATCCTGTAAGGGGGGCGAACGTCAGGTTTGATTTTGAAGCTAAAATAGACGACATAATAATTTTTCAGAAAAACGGTTCTGTAAATGAACGGTTTGCTGGAATTATGCTTGATATTGAACCGCATTTAAACAATGACCCCGGACAAGGGCTTAATTTTTACAATCCCGATCATTTCCCGACAATCTGGGCAGTTTACATAAATGACCTTACTTACTGTAAAAGTAAAATAGATATTTATAATACCCAAAATAATCCCGATATAACATTTTCCGACGCAGTGGCTTCGTGGTACAGCGCTCCTCATGACTGGGATGGCGACGGAGTAGATGAAATACTTATGAATGACATAATGCCTCTAGTCAGTTTTTATACAGTACAGGCTTATCGTGATTCATCAGCGGAAATACAAAATGTCGCGGGAGCGGAAATCGCTGAGGCGGACAATAACAATAAAGTTTGTATTGTCGGTGTAGAAACCATGAATATATCATCTCTTAATTTAACATTTTGGGACGAAGGATATGTCGCCCTTGAAACCGCTTTAGATGATCTTGCCTCAATATATCAGGATAACGATGGGTTCGGCGGTTTTTATATTCATTCATACGCTAACGGCAATATAGGCGAAGAAGGTTATCAAAATTTAACGCCGGTGGGCAACGACCATGCTCCGGTGATAACCATTACATCTCCTAACGGGGTTGATATTGAAGGTATAGGTTTTACAAATGATTTTACAGTAACATGGAACGCATTTGTACCGGATACGTCTAAAAATTATAATGTAGAAATTTCTTATACTTTTGAAAGCCAAATAGATAACGATTCTTCATGGACAGTTATAGATACGGACAGCAATATATCGTCCTCGGTTGTACAATCGTCTTCTACGTTTGAAGCCGCCGGAATATCCACCTCGAATACCGACAGAATAATCATTAGGGCTCGTATATCGTATGCTTCAGGAGATACTCTTTTAACTTATGATAAAACCAATTTCGGGATAGCAGTTAACGAGTCGCCCGATCCGAACGTATGGGCTAATAACATATATTTGAATTATTCCGGTTATCCGCAAGGAATGAAAGTAATATCAGACGATAACAATGTCCTTCATGCCGCCTATTATGTTTATTATGAGAGAACACAAGACCTTCCCGGGGTATATTATGCCAGTTCCAATAACGGCGGCGCAAGCTGGTCTGCTGAATATCTGACACCGGATTCTTATTATTATGATCAAGGTCATATTCAAAGCACTTGGCCCCGCAGACCGTCCATTTCCAAACATGGCAAAACTATAGCAGTCGCGTGGGTAGAAGATGTGATAAAAGATAATGAAGGGTTTTATGATAAAGTCATTTCTTTGCAAATAAACGATAACGACGGCAATTCGCAAAACTGGATAACCGATCCGATTATGGTATCTGTTTTAATGTACGATACAGTTACGAATGTTGAAGTTAATGTTGACGCGAATAACGATGTGCATCTTGTATGGGAGGCGTATTATCATATCAGCCAAGAGACACGTATTGAATACACAAAATATTCATATAACGAAACAGCGGGTGAATGGCAGACATCCGGTGTTAAGATTGTTGCTCAAGACAATTCAGGGGATTACTATTTCAGGTCGCCTTCAGTTACCTCAACATCTTACGGTATTCATGCAGTTTGGGGTGAATACAAAAAAACAACAACCCAATCTACACCCGGCTCAACTATTTTTGACGAAGATTTTTCAAGCTATTACAGCTCTAACTGGGCTGTTTACGGAGCAAACGGTGGAACGCAAATTATCTATGAAAGCGGAAATTATTACATAAAAATACATAAAGACAGTTCTACAGCAAGATGCGGACTTTACCAAAAAGCAGACTGGGGCCCCGCTGAAGATTTAACCGACGGATTTATTGCGATTGATGTAAAAACAAATTCAGCCGCACCTATAACCGCGGTTGTAACCGCTGAAATAGTAACGACAACTGTTGAAGACTCTTATTTTACAACCACATTTTCTCTGCCGGCTTCACAGTATTATGATTTACCGGCATCCTCGGCAGGTTGGCAAACCTTAGTATTTAATGTGGACGATTTAACTTATGCGGCTCAAACATGGGCTCATCCGCGGCTTGATGTAGTAAAACAGGTTAAAATTCGGGTTGAGTATACCGGAGCAGTGAATATTGACGTAGATAATTTTACTGCGTATGAAGCAGGAACAGTAACTGTTATTGATCCGCAGATGAGAATTGTATCCCGAACAAAGTCTGCTTCTTGGGAACCAGAGAAAGAAATTTATTCGCAAAGTTATACAAATGAACAGGATTATCCAAGGCAAATAACGGAAATATCGAGTTTAAATTATCCGCTTTATTTTCCTAAAATAACTTCGCTGGGAGATTATGTTTATGCGACGTGGCAGTTGACTACCTTAGGCACACCGGATAATGACGGGCTTGATGAGTTTTCATCGGTTTATTTTTCTAAATGCGACGTATCTTTGTCTTCTAATAACTGGAGCGCAGCGGCACAAGTATCCTCAAGCGGTTATGCGCCTGATATATCTGTTTGGAATAATGCGGGCACCACGACTATACAGCTATTATACTCCGATAATTTTGATGAATATATTGCGGATGAAATTTATACGGGAAACCTTATATATATCGAAAGTATGAACAGCGGTTCTACTTGGTCCTCGCCTGAATACATAGCTCAAGGTTCAGGTGAAGCCTCAGGAATTCGTCGTCCGTATGTAAATAATTCTTATTCGGGTAATCGGGCGGTTCATTTTATGTCGTATCCGTTTATATTTTCCGACGAGAACGGTGTATCTACAATGAACTGGATAAACGGAGGGCAAAACGGGTCGGGCACAATAACAGGTGTACCTGAAGAATACTGTAAGATACGAGGCACGATATTTTTAATAGCGCCAGCTTCGCCGTTCGCGGATTTATCTGATAATGACGGTTTTGCAGTCAAATGGTCGCCTCCAAACATTGCTTACGCGCCTACGAGTTATAAATTGAGAAGAATACCGGATAACAATATGGATTCAATACATTATCTAAATAACGGCAACCCCATATACGGTTTGAACTTTTATGACAATGAAGGGATAGTCTCTGGTGTGCATTATCGTTATCAGTTAGCCTATTTAGTTGACTCAGCTGTTTCTGAATGGTCATTAGGGTCAAATGCCGTCAAAAGCGATATATATTTGCTTCTGGATGATTTTGAGGTAGATGCCAATAACAAAAGTTATACAGAGACCGGATATTTCCCTTCAAACTCTGATGTTGTAGGAATTAGAACAAATACTACTGTCTATTCTGGTTCGAGATCATTTAAAATGACTTATACGCATACTGAGGCTAACGGCGGATCATACTTGAGTCTTATATTTCCTACAGCAATGGATTTTTCAAGGTACGGAAGCCTTGATCTTCAAGTGAAATTTAATCCTATTTCCGGAATGAATGAAAGAATAGTTATGGTTCAGCTGGTAGAAGATACAACTGGTGAATCGTTTACGATTGGATCGCCTATTATGCTGAAAAATGATGGGCAATGGCATCTGCACCATCAATTCCTTGACCAAGTATCATTAGAAATAAACGGTATACCAAACGCGACACTTGATCTTGACAATATTAAAATGATACGGTTTGTTACTTGGGAAGTTACTAATCCGGACGATCCGAATTATCCTGACGAACAAGGAAATACGTCGTACTTTGTTGATGATATTAAATTGAATAACAACCCTATTCTGGTTATCAGCGAAGATTCTCTTACAAGAACCGATCCAATTTATCAGCGGGGTTTTGAGCAGGGATTTGTTATAAATGATGCCAACGATCCGGTAAGCGTGGTTTTCGGTAACGGAAAAGTACCTTGGTACTTAAGGATATATACGGATTCTCAAATAACGGATAACACCAATGATGAGTATGATATACTTAAAGACGGATTAATACGCTACCAGTCTGATAACGATACGTTTTATCCGGTTTATAATTTGCCTCTTAAAGTTTGGTGTAAAAATTTCGGGCCTCCTGGATTCTATAACGACAAAGGTGAAATCGAAAATGATGATTATGCCTTAAACGGTTACCCGCCTATCACCAATAGATATTTTTTCCGTGGATACGATTTCAACCACGACCGAAAAATCGCAGGTTTGCTTACCCCTGCTGAAGGACCGTTTATAGAGAGCGAAAACGATGGAAACGGTTTTTATAAATTCGACCTTGACGGAGACGGGTTTCATGAAGGCGACAATTTCTTTACGGAATCTGCCAAACGAGCCATAATAAACGAAGAACCCGCATGGCTGTTTGTGCCTGTCCTTAAACATCCCGCTGTGGTGATGGATAACGACGCCATTGTTATGGATCCTGACGATGACATAACTTGGAGGGTGTTAACCGATAACGTCAAGGGCGCGGGCAACCATGTTATTGATATGTATTTCGCCGTATTTCTCGGCACTGATCAAATAATGAGAACCCAAGACGAACACGGTTACGGCGAATACAAAGGTAATATAATAATCGATATGTTATTTAATTAAATCCGCGCTTCTGATATATTCCGCAATGACAGTTCTATGGCTTTTTCTGTGCTCCCAACTTTTTTGAATAAACGGCGGGGGGTGTTATTTTATTTCACTCTTTCCCTGATTAATCTTATTCCTTCCCAAGCGGGTATATTTATATTGCCCTTCCTTCTTTGCTGAATTATAACGAATAACCAGAAATAAACAGAATATTTCTGAATTAACTCGTCTAACAGTCTTTCTGTTTTTCTTTTCTTCTTAAACCGTATTTTTATATTTGTTTTTTTTTCAAATTGGTCAATTAATAGATTAAATAGATGAACTATCTTAAATAAATGAATTATCTTAATTATCTTAAATAGATGAAATAGATCAACTATGTAG
>JAGGZS010000267.1 GCA_021161885.1 bacterium | reverse complement strand
TGTCACAAATACTATTTATTTGGCAAAATTTGAAAAGGAGCAAATATAACATATTCTTTTGAAACACAGAGTACGCAGAGGGCTTAAAAACGCTCGCGTTTTACGCTTTTGCACACAGAGTACGCGGAGTTGCAGGCACACATTGGGAATGAATGGCGAATGACAACTTGGTTTTACAGGATACAAAACAGGATTTTCGCTATGCGTGAAACATTATTCAGGAGCAAAAACCTCTGCGAAATCTCTGCGCCTCGGCGCATCGGCTATGCCGAATGATAAAGCTAAGCTTACCCATCTTCTTACTTTATTACTCTGCGTTAAAAAAGATATTGTAAAAGTTCCGAAGGTAGGATGCGATGTATTTTAAAAACAAACGTGCGAGTATCCATTAGGATTAATATAGAAATAATTGGTGAAAAAACGTAGAAATAAGGTAAAATATAATACCCCACACGGGGACTGAATAAGTCTATGAAAGTATCTGATTAAAAACATAATGTGAATTAGACCCAGTCCCCTATGTGGACAAAACTAAATAGAATTTTCGATTTTGAGTATAATAACATGGTAAGAGTTTGTCCACTATCCGGGGAATAATTTTTTGGAGTACAGAGATGGAAAGAAAATTTAAGCATTACGTTGGTGTTGATGTCGGTTCAAAAGACTTTGCTGTAACGCTGATTCATTCTGAGGATTCTGAAAAGAGTGCTTATACTGAAATTGAAAATTCATTGAAGGGTTTCAGTAAACTTAATTCATGGTTTAAGAAAAGCGGATTTAAAAAAGAAGAATCCCTTATTTGCATGGAAAATACCGGGGTTTATGGAACGAAATTTTGTTACAATTTCCATGAAATCGGTTATCATCTGGTGGTCGAAGATGCGTACAGAATAAAAAAGGCTTCAGAAGGGCGGACAAAAAACGATAAAGTCGATAGCGGGAAAATCGCTATTTACGCAAAACGTTTTGTCGACCGTCTGCTGGAATGGCAACCTAAATCTATACTGCTAAAGGAAATGCAAACCCTGTCAACAATACGCAGATTGCTGATAAAAGAACGTACCGCCCTGAAAAACACTTTGAAATCGATTGAAAGAGAGCAATACCGTTTTGAAAATATGGAAAATATGATTGAGAAGAATATTGAATCATTAACAGAACAAGTTGAAGAAATTGATAAAATAATCAAGGGTTTGATTGAAAGTAATTCCGAAATTGCGAATTATTATAGTCTGCTGACCAGTATTCCGGGTATCGGTTTTGTCTCCGCCGTTTTTTTTATAGTGCTTACCGAGGGATTTACCCGGTTTAAAAACTACAAACAACTCGCGTCATACCTCGGGATTTGCCCGCATGAGTACCGAAGCGGGACATCGATTTACCGAAGGCCTCGTTCATCGAAGCGCGGCCCGGGAGCCGGGAGGGCGTTAATGTACCTTGCCGGAATGTCGGCGAGTCATGGAAAATCAAACTTAGCATATTATTATTTGCGAAAAGTCGGAGAAGGAAAAAACAAGCGTTTGGTAATAAACAATATCGCAAATAAACAACTGAGAATAATGATGGCGATAATTAAGTCGGGCGTAAGATTTACAAATAACTATAAATCGGTGAATCCAATGCTATTAAAAGCTTGACTTAACCATAGAATTCACAATTATTATTGTTCGACAAACCATGAGAGGAGGAAATATAGCATATTTTTTTGAAACACAGAGAACACAGAGGGCTTAAAAATACTGCGTATTTTACGCTTTTGGCATAGCCAACCCGCCAAGACGCTAAGAGTTAATGTGAATTCTATGGTTAAGTCAAGTTTTTAATAGCATTGGTGTCCCGCCAAAATAGAAATGTCACATTAGGCGGTATTATAAACCTCTTTAGATTTATCCGCAAAGAATTCCGAGAAGTTAAGCGGAGTTCCCTTATAGTAAATATGAACCGAATGATCCAAACGAATTTGAACATTTACACTTGCCCTCGGAGCAATCCTAATTTCCTGTTTTTTCTTCAATTGGAAAAATCGGTTATTATTTCTCACGATGTAATCGTTTGAAACCTTGCGTTTTGTTTCGATACATATCAAATTATCCAAATCTTGCCCCTCCAGTAGCTTGACATGTCCATCTTCCGGACAAGCGGGCATCTTTTCAAATTTCGCATTATATTCTTCCCAAAATTCATTCAACAGATAATTATTTGCATCCTCGATACTTTTAATATTTTTCAACCTCATCATTTTCACGAGACGATCCTGCAAAATGCCGTTGCTTCGTTCCACGCGGCCTTTCGCCTGCGGTGAATTTGCGAAAATTAACTCGATTCCAAGTTTTTGACAAACCTTTCCGAACTGTGTCGCCGGCTCTATTCCTTCAAGCTGTTCCTCAAGCGTCGCTTTACGCCTCGCGTGATATAACGACTTGTAATCGACATATATTGACCCTGGAATGCCGTAATTCTCTATCCACTTATACAATACATTCATCGCGACCTCGGTGGTTTCGCCTGTATCGAACAGGCCGAAAGTCTTTCC
>JAGGZS010000185.1 GCA_021161885.1 bacterium | reverse complement strand
GAAAATTTCTGCGTAAAAACGAGTTTAGAACAAAAATAGATACCCTAAAAACATAATTTTTAAAAAATCAATCAACTTTTCAGAAATTTAGAAATTTTCCCTATACTTTTGCAACAACCCCAATGTAGTGTTTGCGGACATCGTTATGACGAAGATAAAGAAGGAGTGCGCTGGGATGATTTAGCCGATGACTGGGTATGCCCTGTTTGTGAATCTAAAAAAAAATATTTTGAACCAATCGCAACAGAATCTTCCGAACCGGCATTGCCTGTATCATCGGAAGGTGTGTTAGAATCTTATTTAAGCCAATGGGCAAGGGGAACCGATTTATGCGAAGAATATATGGCGGATATTCATCAAATAGCGGTTAGCGGCGAATCTATAATCGAGCCGATGAGGTCGCGTAAACCGGTTATATCTTGGGATGATTTGCTTATCAAGGGAGCTCAGCTGGCAAAAATTCCTTTAAATAAAGATGTACCGGTGAAAACGCAAACCGTTATAGGCCCTAACGCTAAAAAACCTCTTGTTATAGAAACGCCGTTGTATGTATCGCATATGTCGTACGGAGCTTTATCCCGTGAAGCTAAAATAGCGTTGGCAAAAGGAAGCGCCGCCGCGTATACCGCAACCTGTTCAGGTGAAGGAGGTATACTTAAGGAAGCGAGAGATTTTTCGTATAAATATATCTTTGAATACGTACCTAACCAATACAGTATTACTGATGAAAATTTGAAAAATGCTGATGCTGTTGAAATTAAAATTGGTCAATCCGCTAAACCGGGGATGGGCGGTCATCTGCCGGGTAAAAAAGTAACTCAGGAAATATCGGAAATTCGTGGTTTTCCGGAAGGGCAGGATATTATCAGCCCTGCTCATTTTGCAGATATACTTACTAAAGATGACCTTAAGAAAAAGGTAGCTTGGCTGAGAGAAAAATCGGATGGACGGCCTATCGGGATAAAGATTGCAGCAGGTAATATTGAAGCGGATATTGAGTATGTTGTTTATGCTGAACCAGATTTTGTTACCATAGACGGACGTGCCGGCGCAACCGGTGCTTCGCCGAAATTTGTCAAGCAGTCTACGTCTATACCTACGATATTTTCACTTTACCGTGCACGCAAATTTTTGGATAAAGCCAAATGTGATGGGATATCTTTGTTGATTACCGGCGGATTAAGGATATCTTCCGATTTTGCCAAAGCCATAATGTTGGGCGCCGATGCCGTAGCGTTAGGCACGTCCGCTCTTATCGCTTTGGGATGTCAGCAGTATCGTATTTGTAATACTGGTAAATGTCCGGTAGGGATCACCACTCAGAATCCTGAGCTGAGAGCTCGCTTTAATATCAAGCGTTCTGCGCAAAGGCTTGCTAATTTTCTAAAAATTTCTACCAAAGAATTGAAAGATTTTGCGCGGCTTACAGGCAACGATGATATTCATAAATTATCTATATCAGATTTATGTACTACAAACAGTGAATTATCTAACCATACAGATATAGAACACGTTTGAGTTTTAACGGGGACACAGTGCGTAGCTCGTTTTTTGCAAGTATGCTAACGTCAATGACGAAACGCTCTGGCGTCAACTATTATTTTCCTTTAGCGACAATTATTATTACCGTTTTTTGATTGCATTATCTGTATACTTTGAGCATTAGCGGTTATCCCAATACCTTCTATTGACCCTATAGTGTCAAAAATTTTTACGATGACAATTAAACATCAATTATTAGAGCCTTTTTATTTAACTTGCTCCACCCGATAACTCGAGACATTCAACTTCAGTATAACGCTGTGATGAACAAGACGATCTATTGCAGCGGCGGTACTCATCGGGTCTTTGAAGATAGATTCCCATTTGGAGAATGGCAGGTTACTCGTGATCAGAACACTGCCTCGCTCATATCACAATGGGCAAGCAGCGTAAACAAAAGCTCCATACGATGCCGCAAAAAAATAAAAAAATGTAATTTTTCTAAAATTTGGAGTGTTATAGAAATAAGATTTTTGAATCACCGGAATATTATTTATTGCTACCTTCGTAATACTATATGCGTAAGCTTGTAGATGGAAGCCATCCGCGCAAGCGGACAAACGAAGTTCGAAATATAAATGCTACGGGTGTGACCCCGTAGTTGTTTATTTAAAATAGTCTAAATAAAAATAAATAAACCGTAAAAAAATAAAAATAAATTTGCAATTTTGCTGATAGTATGTTAAATTAATGATATGAGACTGAAATAATTGAAAGTAACTGTACAATAATTTTTTTAAAATGGAGGACGTAATTGTGAAAAAACATTTATCTGTATTTATTTGCCTGATTGCTATGTGTTTCTTGTCAACAAACCTTTTAGCGTGGTACCCTGACAGCATTCCTGATCTTGATGTTCTAGATGTTGATACATCAGGTGTTCACGAACCAACTGCGTATGAGTTGGCTAACCCTACTATTACCTCAAGCAATCCTTTACCGGGCGCAACAGAAGGATGGACCGGCGGCGGGTTCTGGACCGGAGGCAGTCTTGTTGACCCATCATATTTCGCTTATTGGAGCCCAGGTGAAAGTGATGATTTTTTTGATGTAATGTGGATTTTTGTGTATACACAAGGGGCTACTTTAACCGATCCTGTAGTAAGTATGGAAAATAATACATTGTATGACCATAGTGTCGAACTTAAATATGATGATGATACAAATTATTCCGGTTCAAGCTATTGGCCTACATTCGGCAATGCTTCTGACTGGAATTTGTGGGTTTACTATATTGAACCTCGCAGTGCTACGGAAATAATTTATTTCACTCAGCAGATGCATGGGTATAAAATGGAACTATATGGTAAGACTGTAATTCCTGAACCTACAACAATATTACTGCTTTTAGGTTCAATATTTGGGTTGTTTATAAAAAAGTTTAAAAAATAATATTTGTTAAAGATTTTTTTCAAAAAGCGAAACGGAAAATAACCCGTTTCGCTTTTTTTTGTCTATTTGTGATTAGCTTTTTTCTTGTTTTTTTCTGTTTTTTTCAATAATCTATTTATTATTTTTTCAACAATCCCAGTATGTATATTTTGGATATTTGTGAGTTTGCGTTAGGAACAGGAAAATCATAAAAATATTATGGATGAAAAAGAAATAAAAAGTTCATTATCATGGAATAAACATGTCGGGTTTAGAATTGTCATGGAAATTTTAAGCATAGCCGGACCTTTTTTGTGCGTTATTTTTATTTCATGGCTTGTTTATTATCTTGTAAGCGGTAAAGAAAAAAAAGCGAATCATTATTTTGATCAAGACTTTATTTGCGAACGCTTTTTCGATGTGTCTAAGATAGAGCCCTTTAACTATTATCCGTTTTTAACGGTCGGGTTTGAATGGAATTCTTTAGAAGTAAAAATACCATATTATTGGATTGATTTTGCAGATAAACGCTATGGCGGGCAAACATTGACGCTTCAACCGTCGGATTCTTCAATGCTTGGAATTCATATTCAAGTAATTAAAGACGATATGCCAGTAACAAATCTTGCTGGTTACGGAAGAGATTTTATTGAAAAAATAGGGTTTAGAAATGTGAATGAATTTAAAATGGATATTTTGCAAACTAACGCCTGCTGTTTTGAAGTGTTTTACTTGGCTCCTGCCGGATTACCTATGATGTCCCGCTTTGTTTTTTTAGAAAAAAATGGATATTTAATACATATTATTATGTTTGCGCCCAAAAGCATATTTAAACATAGATTATCACTTTTTTATGCAGTAATTAATTCTTTAGAATATAATACCGCATCCGATTAAAAAGGTTTTAGCAGGTATATGAAAAAGTGATAAGGGATAAAAGAAATTATTGTATAACCGTTAAATTTGTTTCTCTTTTTTGTGATTTATATCCTTGGGAAACATTTTCACCAAGCACATCTATAAACGATGAGCCGTCTTTTCCTGCCCCTGTTACAATATGTTCGCCAAGTTTTGAGAATGCCTTTACCGGCAGAAAAAGGATGTTTAATACAGATCCGCCATTGTCTTTTTCAGCAACTTGTTTCTCTTGAAGAGCTTGGTTATCTTTCACCTCATTTTTGGAGTCGGTCTCACTGAAAAGTCGGGATAAAAAAACGAGAGAACCGAAAAATAAACTGAAAATAAAAATCTTTTTCATAATTATACTCCCTTTGAAGCGGTTAATTAGTTTTATTCTGAATATTAAGACGAATAGAGCCAAAAATAATTCAAAATATGTGTATCTGTTCAGAATGTATCACTCTTAAGCTAAAAGTGTCAAATAAAATAAATTAAGCGGTGCTTTTTTTAAAAAAACTTTTTCTTGATATGAAAGGAATATTTTTTTTAATGTTCTTTTTTGTACACAAAAAGGGAGTATATAACTTATTGCCTTTTGATCAAAATTAGGTTAAAAAAAAGTATAATAATAAGTAATGAAATGTGTTGATTTATTTCGCGACGTAATACTACGGGCGTGAGCCCGTTAGATTTAAGAGTTCCGCTGTCTTTGATATGTATATGTTTTGTACACACATCAACTATAAAGCAAATAAAGCGTTTTATATTAAACGCTCGAAAAGGCGTCTTTTATTATTACGTTTCAATTGGTTTGTAATATTTCACCTTTTAGCTACAAAATAACTATCTGTTTCTTCCGGCGACAATTTTTCAACATCAATAAATTTAGGGATTTGAGGATTTTTAGTATCAACAATAATGCGTTTTTTTTCTTCATGAGGTTTGCAGTAACGGGCTATAATCCGTGCGGACAGGTATATATCGGAAGAGACCGGAAATTCATCTTTGCAGATAATCAGTCCTATAGGTCCTTTATAATCTTCAGGGTAGATCATGGTATCTTCTGAAATTCTTAACGACTCTAAAGCTATGTTGTCCTCAAGGTCTTTGCCGGCAATAAATTTACTGCTGTCCGACAATCTAAAATGCCTTCCTATTTTCAACAGTTTATAATCTCTCAAGGAAGGATTTTCGTTATGCTCGAATAAATCTTTTAATTTATCGCTGAATCCTTTATAGGTCAGCAGACATCCGCCCGCAGGGGTTTGGTAAGTTTTTATTCCATATTTCTCGGCGAGCTGCATTTGGCGTTTTCTTGACCGGCCTGAAATATCGAGTAATTTTTCTCTGTTTATCAATCCTTCCATTTCAGGTGTTGTGGGATGAAGCAGTTTTGCGCACAGAGGCCTTAATATATATCCCTTAAAGGTAGATTCCTTAGCTACAATATCAAGAGAATTTCTGTTTTGCGATTTAGGTCGTTCACCCAGCACTTCACCGGTAAAGAGAAAGTCCGCTTTTTTATCTACCATATATTTCCCTGCGATTTTAAACATCAAGGCATGGCAGTCGATACATGGGTTCATATTTTTGCCATACCCGTATTTTGGATTCTTGAGCATAGGGATATATTCAGCGGTTAAATCTATCACGGTTAAGTTCATATTAATTTGTTCCGCCGCTTCCCTTGCTTTATCCGCCGCGAAAAAAGGTGTTTCAAAAGTTAAGCATTCAACCTCAATTCCCTGTTCCCTAACGAGGCATGCCGCCAACAGGCTGTCAAGACCGCCTGAAAATAAGCCGATAGCTTTAACCATCTATAAAATCTCCTATAAAAAAAATGTTTATTTGAATTTTTCTATAAAACACATTCTCTTATTTATCAAAGATTTTCCTAAATTACTACTTTTATTAACCGTAAAATTAACTATTTCCTTTACATAATCAATTTAAGATTTTCAAAAATATGCCG
>JAGGZS010000319.1 GCA_021161885.1 bacterium | reverse complement strand
GCTTGTACCTAACAAAATTTTACCTCAAAGTAAAAAGTATACATTTTTTGTTGCATGATTGTTTAGAAATATTTAAAATTTTTTGTTTGACAGATGCACTATTTATATGTTATATTATTAATAGTTAATATTTTAAGTTTAAATCTTAAAAGAGGGCATCAAAAATGAAATATAGGTCTTTATTCTTTTTTAGTCTCGTGATATTGCTGCTTGCCGCTGTAGATGTTTATCCTTTTTCTCAAGATTCCTCTTCTTCAATTAGAATTACAACCGATTTGTCATCGGTTCAGAGATCACCGGGCGATGAGGTAGACGCTAAATTTCAGATTATTTTACAAAACGGCAGCTGGAACCATACTCATTTTACCGTTGAACTGGATAATGTGCTTATATCCACTGCGAGCGGTACAAATAATGTTTCGTATGATTTTAATGACGGTACTGTGCAAGGGTTTCAGGGCGATCCTTTTGAAATAAGAATAGTTTCCGGCAATCTTGAAATGTGGACAGGTACTCTTTCAAGTTATTACCTTCAGTTTGACGATGATCCCGATGAAATTTTTTATGATACCAGCACATATGTCAATTTTGTTCTTCCGTATGACTGTCTTGCTTTATCTTTCGTGATAAATGTTAAACAGTTCGGCGTGCTTGATTTTGACGCCGCTTTGCTGGAAGTCTATTTTGTAGAAGGGTTAAGTGAACCTAATTTAGGACCGGAATTTGTTGATCCTATTATACCGGGCAACCCAATCTTGTTTACTTATAATCCATGGTTTGATCAAGAAGCATTAGGCGATCCTTTTGAGTATAATCCTTTATTAACTGTTCTTGAAGAGACTTATGCGGTTCCTGAACCTACAACAATCTGTTTGCTTTTAATCTCTCTATCAGGGTTAGCCCGTTTTATAAGGCGTAAAAAATAAGTAAACCGTTGGTCATAATATAATATCGTGGAAATATTTTGCGGTTAAATCTTACTCGCTTATTTCTTTATGAATTTTTTTAAGAAGTTGCGGGTATTTTTGTTTTTACGCAGTTGTATCTTTTCTTATTGAAAAATATATCTAAAAATGTTGAAACTAAATATTTTTTTATGATATTCTATTAAAAAAAATGAGGTGTCATGGGCAAGGTTATTTCTATATCTAATCAAAAAGGCGGAGTGGGTAAAACTACTACGGCTATCAATCTATCTGCGGGTCTTGCTGAACACGGCTGGAAAATTCTTCTGGTAGATGCTGACGGGCAGGGGAATTCCACCAGCGGTTTGGGAATTAATAGGGAACACGTGCCTATTGGGATACATGAGGCGTTAATTGATGAATATCCGTTAACCGATATTATTCTTGAAACCGGTTACGATAATTTTCATGTTTTAACTTCATCAAAAGATTTTAGCGGCATAGACGTTGGTCTTTACGGCGTACTTAGAAGAGAACAAAGGCTTAAAGAAGGATTAGCTCTTCTTAAAGAAGAATACGATTTTATTTTTATAGACTGCCCGCCGTCATTGACTCTTATGACGGTGAACGCTTTAACTGCTGCGGACAGCATACTGATACCTATCCAGACGGAGTATTACGCTCTTGAAGGATTGGGACAGCTCTTAGGAGCGGTCAACTTAATACGTTTAGGTTTAAACCCTGAATTATCTATTGAGGGAATTCTTCTTACTATGTATGACAGGCGGACCCGGCTTGGAGCACAGGTAGTACAGGAAGTCAGAAATTTTTTTCAAGGCAGGGAATATGTGTTTGAAACAATAATTCCCAGAAACGTGCGTCTGAGCGAAGCGCCAAGTTATGCTAAACCTGCTTTATATTACGATGCTTCATGTCTGGGTTCACAGGCATATAGGACATTGGCTAAAGAATTTCTTACTCAGCAAAGCGAGATTTTGTCTGTATGTTAGATAATAATATGTCAAATAAAACGCAAGGAACACAAAAACGGTCGGCGTTGGGCAGAGGGTTAAGCTCGTTAATCCCCGTATCCGACCTTAAACGGGAATTTATTGAAAAAATTGAGATAACAAAAATTGTATCTAACAGATTTCAGCCCCGCAACAATTTTGTTGAAGAAAAACTTCAGGAACTCGTTGAATCTATCAAGGAACACGGGGTTATCCAGCCTATAATAGTGCGTAAGGTATCTCAAGGATACGAATTGATTGCTGGTGAACGGCGGTTTCTCGCGGCAAAACGGTTAGGGCTTGGGGAAATACCCGCGATTTTAAAAAATGTTACAGACCAGGAATCTTTGGAACTCGCGTTAATAGAAAATATCCAAAGAGATGACTTAAATCCGATTGAAGAGGCTTTAGGTTATCAGATGTTATGCAGTGAGTTTAATTTGTCTCAGGAATCCGTATCGCAAAAAGTCGGGCGAAGCCGTACAGCGGTTACAAACTCAATGCGTCTGCTTAAACTTCCCGAGGAAATTCAAAATTCAGTCGCTGAAGGCGCTTTTTCCGTCGGACACGCTAAAGTCATACTTGGCGTTGTCGATTCGGATACGCAGTTAAAAATATTTAATAAAATTATAGCTAAAGATTTAACCGTTCGCGATACAGAAAAAATGGTGCATACTCTATCTTTTCCTAAAATAAGAAAAAGTTCTAAAATTAACTTGGAGCGCAATAGGAAATATAAAAACTGCGCGGAAAAACTGCGCAATGTTCTTGATTCATCGGTTGAAATAAAATGGAGCGGTGAAAAAGGAAAACTTGTTATCCGTTTTGAATCTGAAAAGGATTTGGAAAAAATTGTCCGTAAAATATCCAGCCAAACCACAACGCAATCAGAATAAAAAAAGTACAAAACCAACTGATAATCAGCTTGTTAGAGTTTTTGTGCTCCTTTCCCAATTAGGTTTAACAATGTTTTGCTGTATTTTTGGCGGATTTTTTATTGGTATTTGGCTTGATAAGTTATTCCAAAAAGAGTATGTTTTCCTTATAGCGTTTATTCTGATAGGTATTTTTTCCGGTTTTTATCAGTGTTACCGTTTAATAAGTAAAGAATTAAACCTTTGAGATTTATTGCTGTATGGATAATAGTGTAGACGGAGTTCTTAAACAAGTCGTTAAGACGGTTTTGCTTATCTGCTGTTTTTTGAGCGTAATATTCTGGATAACTTCTTATCGCCATCTGATAGCGGGTTTGGTGTTCGGTTCGGTTATAGGGTGCCTTAATTTTTTCTTGATGGCGCGGGAAATCGTTAAAACCACGCAATTAGTGCAGGAAACAGGCGACAGCAAAAAATCTCGAAAAATTGTTTTTGGATATTTTATGCGGTATGCTATATTGGCTTTATCTTTTATAATTGTCGGTAAATCTCAGTATCTTGCGGTTATTCCTTTTGTTATCGGATTAATGCTCGTTCAAATCACTATTTATTTACAATATTCTTGGAGAGACAATGGTACGAATAAGTAAAAACGAGAAAATTTTTCTTGTTTGTGTGCTTGTGATAGAGGTTTTGCTATCTTTTTTTATTAAAATGGATATGTCCACAATCGCAGAGCCGCGCGCTAAACTTTTAACAATTTTCGGTTGGCAAATCCCGTTTAACGGCATAAATATAGCTACTGTCTTAAATACATGGGTTATTATGGGGTTTCTTGTATGGGTTGCTTTTGTAGTGTCAAGGCGGTTTACTCCAATACCGTCACGGCTGCAGTCGCTGATTGAAATGTATGTGCAGGGGTTTGATACGCTGTGCAGAGAAGTTTTAGGCGATAAACGCGGACGGCAATATATGCCTTTGGTTTCGACATTGTTTGTTTTTGTGGTGTTGTCTAACTGGATAGGCGTTATACCGAGTTTCTGGAGAGTTTTTAAAGGGCTGCCTCATTGGATGGTGATAGAAGAACCGACAAGAGACCTTAATACCACATTGGGATTGGGTATAATGTGTTTTGTAATCGCCCATGTCAGCGGAATCTATTTTAAGGGATTCGGAAAATATGTAGCTGAATTTTTTGAGCCGATGATCGAAATAGGCAACATGCGAATACCTAATTTATTTATGGGGATACTAAATATAGTGGGTGAATTCGGCAAAACTATATCTCATTCTTTTCGTCTGTTCGGCAACATATTAGGCGGATCTATCATTATAATAGTTATTTCAAATTTGACAAAATATATAGGTTTGCCGGTTTTTTTAAACAGTTTTTTCGGGCTTTTCGTAGGGGCGATACAGGCATTTGTTTTCGCTATGCTGGCGTTAGTTTATATATCCCTTATGGTTAACGAATAGAAGGATGAATTAATGGTTGATGAATCTTGGATGAAAACTGCATCTCTTTTAGGAGCGGCTTTGTCTATGGGAATAGGCGCCGTAGGGCCTGCTTACGGATTGGGGTATGCCAGTTCCAAAGCCTGTGAAGGGGTTATGCGCCAACCGTATGAGCGTAATAGGATTACAAAAATAATGCTTATTGGGCAGGCGGTAACCGAGTCGCCTGCTATTTTCTCGTTATTGATATCTATATTGCTTTTGTTCGGCTCGATAGATAATCCAAGCATTGTAGGTATGATGGCTCTTGTGGGTTCGGGGTTATGTATGGGAGCCGGCGCGTTAGGTCCGGGTGTCGGGGCAGGTTTCGCTAACGCCGCTGCTTGCGAAGGGGTAGCGCGAATGCCAGAATATGAAACATTAATTTTGCGGACAATGCTTATTGGTCAA
Organism: bacterium; assembly: GCA_021161885.1. Classification (GTDB taxonomy): domain Bacteria; phylum Auribacterota; class Auribacteria; order Auribacterales; family Auribacteraceae; genus JAGGZS01. Next base: position 15,604 of record JAGGZS010000319.1, on the reverse strand, counting down.
GCGGTTTCGCAGTCTACAAGCATATACGCTCTTGTTATAGCGTTTTTATTAAAAATAGTTTAAATGTCAACTTTTTTAAAGAAAGGGGTTAAATAATGGAAGGTGCAGAAATTATTAAAGCCGCAGCGGTACTTGGAGCGGGAATCTGTATGGGGTTTGGAGCGATAGGGCCTGGAATCGGTGAAGGTTTTGCCGCAGGCAAAGCTTGTGAAGGCGTGGCGCGTGAACCTGAAAACGTGAACCTTATTACCCGTACAATGCTTATTGGACAAGCTGTTTCAGAATCAACCGGTATATATTCTCTTGTAATCGCTCTTTTGATGTTGTTTGTTATAAAGTAGTTATAAAAAGGTAAAACAAATCTAAAAAAGGGAGCTTTGTTTTGGTCGAAATAAGTTTTACCATGGTAGTCCAAATACTCAATTTTTGTCTTCTTCTTTGGCTGCTGAATAAATTTTTATACGGTCCATTGCTTGATTATATCGATCGCAGGTCAGAAGGCGTAAGCCTTGATTTGTCGGAAGCTAAGAGATTGAAAAAAGAAGCTGCTGAAATCATTAAACAACAGGAAATTGAACTTCAGCGGGTGAAAAAAGAATCTCAAACCATTGTGCGTGATGCACATAAACGGGCGGAAAAAGAACATAATGAAATAATAGCTTCCGCGGAAAAAGAATCTCATAAAATTATTAAAACTGGAAAAGAGACAGTTAAGATTGAATTTATAAACGCAGCCGCATCTTTAAAAAATTCTGTGGCGGATATTGCCGTTGATATTGCGCAAAAAGTTATTGAAAAAGAAGTTAAGATGAAAGATCACAAAAAACTTGTTGAGGAAGCTTTAGAAAAATTTGAGACATGGAACTAAACGAAGGTAAATTAATATATACTTACGCTTATTCGCTTTTTTGCGTTATGCCTGATAAAAAGTTATATGACAGCTATATCAGGCAGATGGATGCTGTATCGTCCGTGTTTATCAAATACCCGGATTTGATGAAGTTTGTGATAAATCCATTGATAAACGTTGAACAGCGCTATGCGGTTGTATTGGAGATTATCGACAAAATTAAAGTTAATCCCGATATTAAACATTTCGTCCGTATTTTAATAGATAACGGCAGAATAAATCTTATCCGTAAAATCAGCGGGAAGTTTGTGGATATTATCAGGGAAAAAACACAGGTAACATTCGCTAAAGTGTTGAGCGTGTGCCCGCTTGATGAAGAAATCAAACAATCGGTTATAAAAAAACTTAAAAAAATATCCAAGCAGTCCATAGAAATACAATGCACCATAGAACCCGGTATAATCGGCGGACTGCAAATACATATGAACAATCAGGTTTTTGATTATTCAGTAAAAGGTCAATTGGAACGTTTAAAAGATAGGTTAAAACAGGAAGGGTAATATCATTATGCAAATTAAGCCGGATGAAATTAGTTCCCTTATTAAAGAGAGAATAAAAAAATACGAAAAAAAGATGACTCTCGATAATGTCGGTACCGTTATTCAGGTCGGTGACGGGGTAGCCACAATATACGGACTCGACCGCGCTATGGCCGGGGAATTGCTTGATATGGGTAAAGGTATCATGGGAATGGCAATGAACCTTGAGGAATCCACAGTCGGCGTTTCGGTTATGGGAGACGATACATTAATTAAAGAAGGAGATACCGTAAAATTAACGGGCAGAATAGTTGAAGTGCCTGTAGGTGAAGAACTTTGCGGTAGGGTTGTTAATGCTCTTGGTGAACCGTTAGATGGTAAAGGACCAATAAAAACAAAAAAGTTCCGCCCTATCGAACGGCTTGCGCCGGGCGTTGTTGAGCGGCAGCCGGTTAGCGAAGCGCTGCAGACGGGTCTTAAAGCTATTGACGCGATGGTGCCTATTGGCCGTGGTCAGCGTGAACTTATTATCGGCGACCGTCAAACGGGAAAGACAGCTATTGCCATAGATACTATAATTAATCAGAAAGACAGCGGTGTTTATTGTATTTATGTAGCTATCGGGCAAAAGAATTCAACAGTAGCTCAGGTTATAAAAACTCTTGAGGACAGTGGCGCTATGGATTATACCATAATCGTATCTGCTACGGCGAGCGACCCGGCTCCTCTGCAATATATAGCTCCTTATTCAGGATGTGCTATAGGCGAAGAATTTCGTGATAACGGCAAACATGCTCTTATTATTTATGATGATTTATCAAAACACGCAGTCGCTTACCGCCAGATATCGTTGGTGCTGCGCCGTCCGCCCGGACGTGAGGCATATCCAGGTGATATTTTTTATCTGCATTCAAGGCTTCTTGAACGCGCGGCTAAATTAAATGATAAATCAGGTGCCGGCTCCTTAACCGCTTTGCCTATAATAGAAACTCAGGCAGGCGATGTATCCGCTTATATTCCTACTAACGTGATATCCATTACGGACGGACAGATTTATTTGGAAAGCAATTTGTTCCATTCGGGGGTAAGACCTGCTATTAACGTGGGGCTATCTGTTTCCCGTGTAGGAGGCAGCGCCCAGATTAAAGCGATGAAAAAAATCGCGGGTTCATTGAGGATCGATCTGGCGCAGTATCGTGAGAAAGCGGCGTTTTCCCAGTTCGGATCAGACCTTGATAAAGCTACTCAAGCCCAGCTTAACAAAGGTGAACGCCTTGTTGAAATTTTAAAACAGAACCAGTATGCTCCTATGCCTGTTGAAAAACAAGTTGTTGTAATCTATATAGCTGTTAAAAATTATCTTGATGGCATTCCCATTGATGAATGCGGTCGTTTTGAAGAGGAATTTATTGATTTGCTTGATACTAAATATCCAACAATTTTTGAAAAGATTAAAGCGGAACAAGTATTGTCTGAAGAAACGGAAGAGGAACTTAAACAAGCTTTAGCGGAATTTAAAAGAATGTTTGTTGTAAGCTGATATTAAAATGAATAATATAAAAGATATTAAAGACAGAATAAAATCCGTCCGTGAAATACGGAAAATAACTCGCGCTATGAAAATGGTTGCTACGGCAAAATATACGAAATCGCAAAATCGGTTAAACGAGAATGCTCTTTACCGTAAAAAAATAGAAGATTTGCTTTTGTCTGTTAATCAAGAAGTAGTGCGCAGGTATAATCCTTTTTTTAATACACCTGTTAAAGCGCGAAAAAAGTTATTGGTAATCGTCAGCAGTGACAAAGGGTTATGCGGTGGATTCAACGCTAATATATCCCGTTTTGCCGACAAAAGGATTGAGGAAGAATCTTATGATGTTTTATTGATCGGGAAAAAAGGTGTGCTTTATTATAAAAGGGAGAAAACCGTTGATATTGCCGGTGAATTTAAAGATGTATTCTCAAAATTAAGTTTCAAGAATTCCCAGAAAATTTCAGAAGCTGTTAAACAGCTTTTTTATTCTGGTAAATATCAATCTATTGAGATGCTTTTTCATCATTTTGAAAGTATGGGGCGACAAACCGTGGTTTGTGAACAGATTTTACCGATTTTAGATACAGATAATTTAAAACCGGACGATGAAAAGTCTGAACAAGGCAAAAAAGAAAATCCTCCCGTTTATGTGTATGAGGGATCGGCTGAATCGGTTTTTGGTAATCTTATTAATCACTTTATTGATTTAAAGGTAATTCAAGTTCTTTTAGAATCTGAATTATCCGAACATATAACACGTATGAACGCTATGGATGCGGCGACTAAAAATGCTTCCGACCTTATTGATTCGTTAATATTAGAATATAACCGCGCAAGGCAGTCTATAATTACCACTGAGATTATAGAAATAGTTGGCGGGTCCGAAGCGCTTAAAAAATAATATAATTAATTTTATAATAAATAAAAGGATAACCGTGATGAATAAGGGAAAAGTTATAGAAATAATCGGTCCTGTTGTAGATGTTAAGTTTGAAGAAGGCAAAATGCCTGCTATTTATAATGCCATTGAAGTTATGAAGGGAAAAGATGAAAAAATTGTCTGTGAAGTAGCTCTTCATCTCGGGGATGCTAAAGTTCGTTGTATATCTATGTCGCCTACCGACGGGCTGACCCGCGGAGTAGATGCTATTGATACCGGTAAACCTATTACCATACCTGTCGGGAAAGAGACTTTAGGCAGGGTGATGAACGTAATCGGAGAACCGGTCGATGAATGCGGTCCAATAAAAACGTCTAATAAGTCGCCTATCCATAAACCTGCTCCATTGCTTCAAGACCAAAGCTCAAAGGTGGAAATGTTTGAAACCGGTTTAAAAGTTATCGATTTGCTTGCCCCTTACAGCAAAGGCGGAAAAACCGGTTTGTTCGGCGGTGCCGGTGTGGGAAAAACAGTTCTTATTATGGAACTTATACGCAATATCGCTACTGAGCACGGCGGTATATCCGTTTTTTCGGGTGTTGGCGAAAGGACACGCGAAGGCAACGATTTATGGCTTGAGATGAAGGAGTCGGGAGTTATTGATAAAACCGCTTTGATTTACGGGCAGATGACAGAACCGCCCGGCGCCCGGCTACGGGTTGGTTTAACGGGATTAACTGCCGCTGAATATTTCCGCGATGAACTGGGACAGGATGTGCTTTTGTTCGTGGATAATATTTTTAGATTTGTTCAGGCAGGCTCTGAGGTATCCGCTTTATTAGGACGTATGCCGTCGGCTGTGGGATACCAGCCTACGCTGGCTACTGAAATGGGAAGTTTACAGGAACGGATTACATCTACTAAAAAAGGCTCTATTACATCGGTGCAAGCAATTTATGTGCCTGCCGATGATTTGACTGACCCTGCTCCGGCAACTACGTTCGCTCATCTTGACGCTACCACGGTATTATCCAGACGCATTGTTGAGCTTGGTATTTATCCAGCTGTTGATCCTCTTGATTCCACATCGCGAATTCTTGATCCGAGAATACTCGGTGAACGGCATTATCGAGTCGCCCGCGAAGTGCAGAAAGTACTGCAAAGTTATAAAGATATGCAGGATATTATAGCCATTTTGGGTATGGATGAACTTAGCGAAGAAGATAAATTAATAGTTTCCAGATCACGTAAAATACAAAGGTTTTTCTCTCAGCCGTTTTTTGTCGCGGAACAGTTTACCGGCATACCAGGACAATATGTGTCGTTAGAGGATACAATCGACGGTTTCGAACAGCTCATTGAAGGGGAATGCGATGATATACCGGAACAGGCGTTTTTAATGGCCGGCGGTATAGATGATGTAAGGGAAAAAGCCAAAAAAATTGGACAATAAGTTATGGATGAAATCCTTAAATTAGAAATATTGACTCCTGATAAACTTTTTTTTTCAGAGCGATGCAAAAAAATAGTGGCTTACGGTGAGGCAGGTTATTTTACTGTTTTGCCCGGTCATATGAAGATGGTGTCTAACCTGAATATCGGAGAATTGAAGATTGATACTGAAACGGAAGATGATCTTGAAAAAGAGAGTTTACCTTTTTTTGTCGCCGGCGGATGTATGAAAATATATAAAAATGTAATACAGGTTGTTACCGGCGCGGCTGAAAAAATAGATGATATTGATATTGATAGGGCTAAGCAGTCCATGGATCAAGCAGTCGAAATATTGCGCGATGTTAAAGGCGGCATTGATTACAATAGGGCTAAACTTGCTTACAGCAGGGCTGAAACAAGAATCGCCCTTGCAAAAAAGTATGGAAGAGGTGGCGATGATTGACCGACCTGAAGAGTCCGTAGACTCACCTGAAGAAATAGAAAATCGGAAAATTAAAGCTAAACAGTATGAAAAAATACATAATATTCTTTTCGTTGCAGATATTTTATATACCTTAATATTAATTTTCGTGTTTATTTTCGTTGGCGGCAAAGGCGGTTTTTCCGCTCAGCTTGCCGGATGGATTAAACAATGGTGTTCTAATTACTGGTTGCAAATCGCTGTTTATATATCGTTGCTTACTACCGGATATATGGTTTGTTTACTGCCTTTTAACTATTACAGCGGTTATTATTTAGAACATAAATACAACTTATCGACCCAATCTTTGTTTTCATGGTTTAAAGACCGTATAAAGTCGTTTTTGCTGAATATTGTTTTTATGGTTTTACTGGGCGAGGTATTGTACCTATTTTTTAAGTTCACTCAAAATACTTGGTGGTTATGGCTTTCTGTGATATGGGTTTTGTTCGGCATAGTTTTAAGCAATATTTTTCCTGTTTTAATCTTGCCGTTATTTTATAAATACAAACCTCTGGAAAATGATGAATTAGCAAAAAGGCTTATTTCTCTCGCGGAACGGGTTAACGCAAGAATACTTGGTGTTTTTGAACTTGAATTAAGCGCTAAAACAAAAAAAGCAAACGCCGCCCTTACAGGAATGGGCAATACGAAAAGAATTCTCCTCGGCGATACATTACTTGAAAATTTTACGGATGATGAGATTGAAGTTGTATTAGCCCATGAATTAGGCCATTTTTATTATAAACATATTTGGAAACTTATTTTTTTCGGTGGATTCATTACTTTTATCGGGCTGTGGGCTACCAGTTTAGTATTGGCTAAATTGGTTGTTTTCTCAGGGTTTGCTGAAGTATCACAGATAGGCGCGTTTCCGCTGTTTTTGTTATGTATGTTTCTTTTCGCTTTAGTATCGATGCCCGTAAACAGCACATTTTCTCGTATTCTTGAGAAACAGGCTGATTTGTTCGCCTTGCGGGAAACAAAATCACCTAAACATTTTATTACCGCAATGAGAAGACTTGCTAACCTTAATTTAGCTGATGAAGAACCTCATCCGCTTATAGAATTTTTCCTCCATGACCACCCAAGCATTTCAAGAAGGGTTAAGTTGGCCGAGGATTTTATGGATTCCGAACCTTAATTAAGATATTTTTACAAGAGGTTGATTATGGGGTTACCGCAAGGAACTTTTTATATTGTAGCAACTCCGATAGGAAATCTTGACGATATTACCTTAAGGGCGATAGACATCCTTAAAAATGTAGATTTATGTCTTGCTGAAGATACCCGCCGTTCAAAAAAATTATTTTCCCGTTTTGATATTATTACACCGCTGAAAAGTTGTTATAGGCATAATGAAAAAAATCGTATACAATGGGTGATTGACAGGTTAAAAAAAGGAGACGGCATAGCATTAATAAGCGATGCCGGTATGCCCGGGATATCCGACCCGGGAGAAAGGCTGATACGCGAGGTTATAAGTGCCGGTTTGGCTGTTGAAGTCATACCGGGCGCGTGTTCGCCTATTAATGCGCTTATATTATCAGGTATGCGTTTGGACAGATTTTCTTTTGAAGGGTTTTTGCCCAGAAAAGGCAATAAACGCAATAAACGCCTGCATAAAATCAATGAGGATAATAATACTGTTATTCTTTTTGAGTCTGCGTTGAGAATTAAATCACTCTTGTCCGATTTAAAAGATGTTTGCGCAGACAGGCACATTGCTTTATGCAGGGAACTGACAAAAAAGTTTGAACAAACCGTAAGAGGATCAATCTCGGAAATTATTTCTATGATTGATAATAAAGAGATTAACTTAAAAGGCGAAATGGTGGTTGTTATAGAAGGAAAAGAGGCTTTTAATAAATATCTCAAGAGGATAGCTGATGAACAGAACCGATAAAGATAGGTCGAGACAAATATATTTAATGCTGCCAATGTATAACGAGCAAGAGGCTATCGTGGCTCTTTTAGATAATATAGAGCAGGTAAGGCCGAGCTTAAAAGAGCCTTTTTCTGTAGTTATTGTCGATGACGGAAGCGATGATAATTCCGTACCGAACATAAAAAAATATATGCAAAAAAATCCTTTGCTGCCTATTACTCTTTTGAGGCATACACAGAATATGGGATTAGGGCAGGCTATGCGGACTGGGATTTATCATCTTGCTAAAAAAATAAACCATAATGATATTGTCTTTACCATGGACGCTGATAATACCCATAACCCGCAATATATGCCGGATATGATAAAAAAGGTTGATAAGGAAAACGATATAGTTATCGCGTCGCGCTATTGTGAAGGCGGCGAGGAAAAAGGGCTTTCCATGCACCGCAGTTTTCTTAGTTTGGGCGCAAGCGGGCTGCTTAAAATATGTTTTAGATGCAAAGGCGTGCGCGATTATACATGCGGGTTCAGGGCGTATAGAGGCAGGGTCATTAAAGAAGCGTATGATGCGTGGGGAGAAAAACTTATTTGTGAAAACGGGTTTACCTGTATGGCGGAACTGCTTATCAAAACCCATCATTTCGCAAAAAAAGTAGATGAAGTCCCTATGATACTTAGATACGATTTAAAATGCGGCGCTTCTAAAATGAAAGTTCTGCGTACCATAATGCGCTATATGCATTTAATAACGAATTTGAAACGGTCTGCTTTGAAAACAGTCTCTGGAAAATAAAGTTGTTAGAAAAATTTTCTTTTTTTGAATATAGAACTGTATTTATCGTCAATAATTAATAGGTGGAGACAGCAAGATAGTGGAGCAGAAAAAGTTTGAGGATTATTCCGATAACGAACTTGTTGAAATATGTCGGCAGGGTGAAATGGAAGCGTTTCAAGTTTTGGTTAATAGGTATCAGGCTAAGGTTGTCGGCATTGCTTACGGCGTATCTCATAATCAGGAAGACGCCAATGACATCGCTCAGGAAGTGTTTGTTAAAATATACAGGTCTTTGAAAAAGTTTCGCGGCGACTCTAAATTTTATACTTGGATGTATAGAATAACCGTGAATATATCGATAGATTATATTAGAAAAAAAAATCGCAGGCGAAACATTACTTATCTTGATGAAGTTAAAATTGAACCGGATATTCTTATGGCAGGCATGAAAAAATCGTCGCCGAAAGAAAAATTGCTTCTTAAAGAGATGTATGGAAAAATACTCGATGCCATTAAAACATTGTCAGAGGACCATAGGCTTACACTTGTTCTGCGGGAAATGAATAATTTATCTTATCAGGATATTGCTGAAACCATGCATTGTTCGGTAGGCACTGTTATGTCAAGATTATTTTACGCGCGTAAAAAAGTACGCGAAAAACTTAAACCTTACTTAAACGATTCACAAGAGTAGATTCCGGGGGGATGTCTACATGGATGACACACAAAAATATTTTTATGAATTATTAAGCGCTAAACTTGATAACGAGCTAAGCGTTGAGCAGGAAAAAGAACTGCGGGAATACATCGGCAGTCATCCTGAGTGTAAATCTGTTTATGCTGATTTTAAACAGGTCAAGGATTACACATCGCAATTTTATTCATCCATGAAAAATGATGTCGCTGATACGTTTTTATGGGATAAGGTGCATGAGCGTATTAAAACCGACCAATCGCAGTCAAAAATAATTTTCTTGATAAAGCGCCACAAGTGGGTATCATTAGGTTCTTCGGTTATTGCCGCGGGCATAATGATTTTTTTTAGTTTTTATCTTTTTCTTTTTTCTCCAAAAAAGTATTCTATTAAAGATAACAAATGTATTGTTAACTCAATTGAGTCTGGGAAATCGTCGGTTATGGTCTTTAAAGACAAAAAAACCAATACGACAATAATTTGGATGTTTTCCGCATATAAAGATACCAATTCAATAAAGAGGACAACTTTATGAAACGAATATTTTATTTTTTAATTTCAGGGTTACTTGTTTTATTGTTTTTTAATATGACTGTCAAACCGTTATATGCCGCTCAAACCGTAAAAATTAGTATATTGGTAATTAAAGCATCCAATAACGGCAATTCTGTTGACCCGGCCCTTAACCATTTAAAATCACAACTTAACCGGCTTAATTATTCATCGTATTTATTAATCAAAAGCGATTCTAAGCAAGACAAAGTGAACGGGAAAGTTCAGTTTTATTTACCGGACGGCGATGTGCTGAACGTTAATTTGAATAATATTGGGAAATCTTTTATCACATTGGATGTATCAATGTTTAAAGCCGGAATGAAAACTAATTTTAAGATTGTTAACGGCGGTACCGTTCTTATTGGCGGAAACGAGTATGAAGACGGCACGCTTGTTATCGCTATAACCGCGTCTTATTAAAATTGTGTTTACTTGGATTCCATTAATAACCTGAAATATTCTTTTACCATCTCTATATAATCTTCAGGAATATAAGCCGAGTTGCCTTGCCGTATGATATTTTCTAATTTACGTTTGATTATATCTTTATCTATTTCAGTAGGCGAATCGGTTTTTTTTGTTATTTGTCCTGGAACTGATTTCCTTTTTTCGCTTTTATCACGTTTGCGCAAAGATTTCTGAGCGTCAAGAAGCCGTGTGAGGATTTGTTTCTGGCGAGTTTTCAGCTCGCCTGTTATCTGTTGGCTGTTTAATAACCGAGATGCTTTTTCCATTTGGGCGACTATGTCGTTGAGGCTGCCTAATACGCGTTTTTGTCCTCCAAGCTGTTTGGTGAGTTTCGATAACGCTTCCGATAAAATACGTTGTTCATTTGCCAGTTGCTGTATGTATTGTTGAAGCGAAGGGGTGGATGGTATTAGGTTTGGGATCATACTTGTTTTGTTATTTATTTTTTCCTGCTTTTTAGCGAGTTCTTCGAGCTGTTTGAAAAAATCTTCAAGACTTGACGGCAGGCCTTCTCTTTTGCCTCCTTGCTGTTTTGCTCTTATTATGGTTTCAAGCAGAGATACCCATTGCATAGAGAGTAAATTAAGTTCCGATAAATGAGTTTTTAATAACGGTACGGAGGTTTGCGACCCTTTTTTGAATAAGGGTTCGTTGAACCTTTTTATATCAGATGAAATTTTTCTGAACGGATTATAAAAGGCAGGCGCTATTATAGGGCTTTCTTTGGCAGCCTCTGCCCCTTTATCAGATATTCGGTTAAGCTCGTTTTCTATAAAAAACATTTCTTCAGCGTGCTGAAGGTTTTTTTGGACATTTTTGCCTTGAGATTTTTCAATATCATTTATTAATTCGTTTAGGTCGCGTGTTACCCTTATTGACCTATGTATTATATAGGTTATATTTTTTATTAAATTTTTTTGCCGAAGCAGCATATCAAGCAAATTCTCAAGAGATGTTTTCATACTTGAAAAATTAGCGTAAATCATTTTTCCGGCTTGGAACGATTTATTTTTATTATTGCTGCCCATATATTTTTTAAGTTCTGCCAGTTTGTCCATTATATTCTGGTCTTTAAACAGTTTTTGTGTTTCCTTAATAGCCGAACGGAAATTATCGTCATTAATACTTTGGTTATCAGCGATATTTTTTAATTCATTTTTAATATGTTCAGCTATTTTTTCTGTATCTTTGATTTTTTTATCAAAATAATTTTTATCTATTTTATCCATGTTGTTATCTTTGCGGTTATATAGTTTTCTATTTATTTCTTTTTGCTGCTCCATAGCTTTTTTTAATGTATCAAGCAGCTGTTTTATAGAGTTTTGAACAGAAAGTTTTTTTAATAACTCCATTGTCCTGTCGAGATTTTTGTTGTATTGTTCCATATCAAGCTGTAACTGCTGCATTTGTGCTTTAATATTTTTAAACGAGTCGGAATTGCGTATCATTTCTTGTAATTGCCGGAGGGCTGTTTTCATTTTTTGGGTCAGCAGGTTGTCCATAATTTCTTGTATCTGGGAATATTTTTTAACTATATCATAGGATATTTCAAGCTCATCTATCGACTGCATAATTCTTTTTGACTGTTCCTCAAGCTGCTGCTGCAGTGATTGCTGGGTTTGTATTATTTCATTGGCTGTCTTTTTGTCGTTCCAGCTCATATTGTCGGAATTTTTCAGTTTATCTGATAAATATTTGAATTTTTTAAGAAGAAGTTTGTGCTTATCATATAATTTAGATATATCATTTTGCGGTTCGTCAAAAACCTCGGCTCGCCGTTTGTATATCTCCACAATAGACGGAAAACGGATTGAATGGATATTGGATTCAGCCGTATTCGGTCCCATCGGCGCAGGATAAATATCGTATACTTTTAGTTTGTAAACTATTTCGTCGCCCGCAGCGAGAAGCAGTTTTTTTAAATCCCAATTATAAATTCCGCTGTAAGAAACGGTTTTTTCAGAGTTTGTGAATAAATCAAACGATTGGTACTTTGATTGTGAAATACTGTAAATCAGTTCTATTTTGCCAATACCTATATCGTCCGACGATTTATAACGTATTTGAACTTCCATTTCCTTTGGCATCTCAATATTCGGTTTAGGTGAAACTATTTGAATATCCGGTTTTTTGTCTGACGCCGCAATTATCCTGAACAATTTTAACGGGATATTTTCCTGGTTTTTGTTATCTATTAATTTAATATTATATTCGTCATTTTGGGTTACTTTAAAAAATATCTCGGCAGTGTTTGTCTTGTTTGCTGTGAACAAAAACGACTCGTTGTCCCGTGCTGTATTCAAATAAGCGGCAGATATTATATTGTTGCAAAATATTTTTATAGATATTTGTGTACCCTTAAGCGTTTTTATATCAGAGAACCGCATTCTTTTTTCATATTTTGGTTTCCATTGCGTATAAGCCGGATAACGATAAGTTATCTCGTGTTTTAATATTAAAGGCCGTTTTATCGGTTCAATTAAATATATGGGCGATGTTATATAAGGAGTTTTAACAAAATATTCTACCGGTTCTTTTATGGAATTGAGATTAAAGGAAAACCTGAACCGTCTATCTTTCTTCATAATGCGTATCCGCCATTTTGAAGAACCTTTTTTGTAATGTAAATAAGGTGTTGTTTTTTTTGTAGTAAACATAACCGCCTGAATATTACAGCTTGAACCGTATGTTATGTCGATGTTTCCGGGATTAACTATGAGTAATTCTTTTAACGTAATTTCCTGATCAGTGAAATTTTGGCAGGTATTATAAATGGCGGATGCGTAAAAATCGGAAAAAAACAGTAAAGGCGATATCATTAAAGCACATAAATAAACCCAGTATTTGCCTAACTGTTTATGCGGCAGGCAATGCTGTTTTATTAAAAATTTTTCAGGGATTGCGTTTTTTGTTTTTTCTATATGCGCCTCAGCCAAATTTTTTGATATGCTGAATTTTTCTATGTCAGCCGGGGCATATTCGAACTGATAGGCTGATATAAGGTCGCCGTTCAGAGTCGGAAAACGTTTTTCAATAAAGCGGACGGTTTGCTTTAAAGTCAAAATTTTAAAAGAAGCAATAATAACATCAATAACTAAAATAATAATTGATATTAAAAAATAGATTGATCCTATAACCGAAAAAATAATCCGCGAACAAGAAAAAAAGTAACAGGCAGGAACAATTATAAATATAAATCCAGCAAGCATAATTGCAAAAAGTTTTAATGTCTCAAAAAACAAAGTTAAAAACAAAGTTTTTCTTATCAACCGGATAGAGTGCGAAATTATATGGAACTTTTTCATAATCAATAACTAAATTTTAAATGTTAAATACCGAAAATCTATAATGGATAAAAATAGATTTTGTTAAAATTTTAGGTATATTATGAAGTTTTTTTGGATTAATTTACAGGAAAAAATATTTTTATTAATTCTTTTTTCTCTGCCTTTCATTATTCCAGTGTGGACAATATCGCGAACGAGCCTATCTCATACTAATTGGCAGAAAATAGAGTTTTTTAATGATGAGGGCATAAAATTTTCCAGCCGGAAAAATTATGAGAAATCAATAGAATATTTTTCAAACGCCTTAAAACTCGCGCCCGAGAATAAAACTATCAAGAAGAATCTTGCCGGCTCGTATCTTCAGCTTGCCATTGATCTTAAAAGCAGAGGTGAACAGGATAAAGCCGTAACTGTGCTTGAACACGCTGTCGACCTTAATGCGTCGGTTGAACAAGTACATGTTTTATTGGCTAAATTGTATTACGAGAAAGGCAGCTTAATAGATGCTGAGAAAGAAACACGTATCGCTCTGCTCTTGAAACCTAAGGACCCATATTTATTGAAATTTTTAGGGCACTTAAACTATCTTATGGAAGACTACGACGACGCGATAGAAATCTTTCAAACATTTAGCGAGCAATGCGATCTTCCTTTCAAAGAATTGGAACTGGATAAAATCAAGGAAGAAACAAAAGTTTTCTCTGAATATAAACAGTTAAGCTGCCATCCGTTTGTAATACATTATCCAGATGAATCATTCAGGGAACGCGCTCAATGGATAGCAAAAGCGTTATCAAAAGTATATCTTCGTTTAGGGTCATGGTGGGGTTTTTATCCTGAAAGCGAGATACCCGTTTATTTATATCCCGAAAAAAAATTTTATAAAATTACTAAAAGCAGAATGGACGTTGTCGGTCTTTATGATGGAAAAATCAGACTGCTTGTCAACCATTCATCCAGAATAAGGCTTGAACAAACAGCCATTCACGAATACACCCATCACGCTTTTTCCTGTGTTACCCACGGCAACACCCCTTTCTGGTGCAACGAGGGATTAGCACAGTTTGTCGCCGGACAATGGGATGATTTAAGAGCAAAAATGTTTGACTCGGCAGTAGATAAAGGGCAAATACTTGATTTTGCGCAAATGGAAAAAGCGGATTCCAATTATTACGACCGGTATGATCGTTGTCTTGCCTATATTCAATCATATATCGCAATCGATTTCCTTGTGGAAAAATACGGATACGGTATTATCAATGAATTAATTGAAGGTCTTAAAGAAAATAAAACAGCAGTTCAGGTTATTGAAGATATTACATTGCTTTCTTCAGGAGAATTTCAATATGAAGTTCAAGATTACTACGTTAAGAAACGTAAACAAGATTATTCCGAGTTTGCGGCATTAAAAAAATCGTTATCCGATTAGTAACCTTAATTTAGAGTCCGAAATACCCCTATTACCTTACCCGCTATCCTAACCGGCTCATCCAAATTAGATATGTCTATCGGTTTCATTGAAGAATTCTCCGGTTTTAAGAAAACTTTATTTTCCTTTTTTATCAATCTTTTTACAGTCGCTTCATTACCGATTAAAGCAACTACAATATCGTCTTGCTGTGCATAATTTTGCGATTGAATAATAATTAAGTCACCATCTTGAATATGCGCGTCAATCATACTGTTACCGCAAACCTTCAATAAAAACGTTTTTTCATTATTGATAAGGTTCTTGTCTATCAAGAAGGAATCCTCAATATTTTCAGTCGCTAAAATAGGCTTTCCTGCCGCTATCTCACCTATTAAAGGAATATTTACGCATTTATTTTCGCTATTATTTTTTTTCGGTTGATATTTAGGGTCTATCATTAATTTGCGGGCACCTTTGTTTTTATGTATAACACCTTTACGTATAAGGGCGTTAAGATGATCTGAAGCAGTTGTTAATGAACTGAAACCGAAATATTCGGCTATCTCTTTAATTGAAGGCGGATAACCGATTTCTTTTTTTGATGCAATAATAAAATCCAATACTTCCTGCTGGCGGGTTGTTAATAATTTTTTTATCATAATTTTTATATTTTTTTTTGTTAATAATTTTTTAATTATCCTATTTTTAATTGTACCGTAATTTTTTACGGTTATCAATGGAAAGTTATTCTGTGACACTGCTGTCCGGGTATTTTTTTATGGGTTGAAAAGCGATAGTTGAATTT
>JAGGZS010000146.1 GCA_021161885.1 bacterium | reverse complement strand
TTTATAATTAGGGAGTGCTTTGTTAAGTTTTTTATTAAAAATGTATATTGTATAATAAATAAATTTATGTGAAAAGGGGCGGAATATGAAGTTAAGAAAAATTTTCGACATTGGGTTACAGTATGGAATTGAACAGGACCCAAGAGGGAAACAAGGGGTTGATGCTCAACTGAAACGACTTGCCGAGTCGTACGGCGAACTCAATGAATCTGATAGAGAATCATTTGATAAAGAGCATCTTACTAATCCATATGCCGACTCCGGCATCCTGTACGGCGATCCTGATACGGACATAAAATCTATGATGGTAGGAATAGATATTGGCGTATCGGAAATAGTCCTTGCCGATCGGTTACGGGAAAAAAGAGGGAGCTTAGACCTTGTGATGACTCATCATCCCGAAGGGCGCTGTCTTGCCAAATTCCATAACGTAATGTATATGCAGGCGGATATTTTACATAAATTCGGGGTTCCGATAAATATCGGGGAAGCCTTGATTGAGGAACGCGCAAAAGAGGTTGAACGCGCTGTGATGCCTATCAATCACACTCGAACGGTTGACAGTGCTAAACTGCTGGATATCCCTTTTATGGGGCTGCATACACCGGCTGATAACTGTGTGGTCTCTTTTTTACAAAACTTAATTGAAGAAAAATCACCGCGCGTTATGCGGGATATAATAAAAATTTTAGAGGAAATACCGGAATATAAACACGCTAAGGATAATAACACCGCCCCAAAAATTATTTGCGGATCGGGAAACAGAAGGGTAGGCAAAGTTTTTGTCGATATGACCGGAGGCACCGAGGGGTCAAAGCAAAATTACGCGAAACTCGCGGTAAGCGGGGTAGGCACTATCATAGGTATGCACATGAGTAAAGAACATATCAAAGAAGCTGAAAAAAACAGTATTAATGTAATTATAGCCGGGCATATATCAAGCGATAATATCGGATTGAACTTGATTTTAGATAAAATCACACAAAACGCTGATATGGAAATAATTCCTTGTTCCGGTTTTTATAGGGTCAAACGTTAAAATATGCATTACAATATATCAGATGCTGATTTAGATAATATAAGGTCGAGAGTCGATATTGTCGAGCTGATAGAATCTTGTATCCCCTTAAAACGAAGCGGAGCCAATTATAAAGCCTGTTGTCCGTTCCATAACGAAAAAACCCCTTCTTTTGTAGTTAATCAGCAAAAACAAATATACCATTGTTTCGGCTGCCATAAAGGCGGTGATGTATTCGGTTTTATTATGGAATGGGAACAGCTGCCGTTTCCTGAAGCAGTAGCGCGGCTGGCGGACAGGTGCGGATATACTCTGACAGAGAAAACCGGAGATTATACAAAAAATTCCGTTAAAAAAAACGAGAAGGAAAGGTTATACGACTGCCTGAAAACCGCGTCCGAATTGTTCAATAATTATATGTTTAATGACCCGAAAGCTGAAAAAGCGAGAATATATCTTTTAAATAGAGGATTAACCATAGATACCATAAAAAAATGGCAGATAGGGTTTGTGCCTCAAAACTCAGGTGTCTGGGTGAATGTTTTAAAGAAAAAAGGTTTTTCTCCACAAGATTTGATTAAATGCGGATTAATGAAAAAATATGAAAAAACAGGCAGGCTGGCAAGCCGTTTTTTTAATCGGATTATGTTCCCCATTCATGATGAACAAAACAGGGTTGTCGCTTTTGGCGCAAGAGTTATGGATGATTCTCTGCCGAAATACGTTAATTCTCCTGAAACCGCGCTTTATCAGAAAAGCAAGGTTTTATTCGGTTTTAATAATTCAAAGACCGCGATACGCAGTAAAAAATCTATGTTGGTGGTAGAAGGTTATTTTGATGTAATACAGCTTAATCAGGCGGGAATTGAAACGTCCGCTGCTCCCTGCGGTACATCTTTGACAGAACAGCAGTTAAATATTATCAAAAGGTACGCCGATGTGCTTTATCTTGCTTTCGATTCCGATCAAGCAGGGGTAAGCGCTGTTTTTAAAAAACTGGATGTTATAATGGAACAAGGTATTAATGCCAGAGTCGTTGTGTTGCCAAAGGGAGAAGATCCCGACAGTTTTATACGAAAATACGGCAAAGAAAATTTTGAAAAAAAGTTGGACCAAGGTGAACCTATTCTTGATTTCAGACTCAAAATATTAGTGGAACAATATGGAATTAATGATGAATTTTCCCGTGTTAAGATTGCCGAATCAATGATTGAGACTATATCAAAAATAAAAAATGATCTTTTAGCCGAAAGCTGGTTAAAAAAAATAGGCGGTAAACTGAATTTTTCTTTTGAAGTTTTAAAAAACAAATACCGTCAAAATAAAAGAAAGGCAAAATCCAATCAAAACCGTAAGATTTTAGATAAAGATAACAATGATTTTCAAGCGGATATAATGCCTCCATGGGAAAGGGAAATTTTTATTATTTTATTAAACAGCGGGGGCAAGTTAATAGATTATGGAAAAAAAACATTGAAAAAAGATTTTTTTTCCAATATAATATTACGTCAACTTTGGGAAAATATATCTTCCCTCACAGATGATAATTATTCGAAAGTTTACGAGCATCTAATAAATGTTTACAGAGATAATAAAAAGGTAGTTTCTCTGCTTACTGAATATGTTTCGCAGAATGTGTCTTACGACCATCCGGAATCTGTTTTTGATGATTCTTTAAAAAGGCTGAAACGGGACTATTTAGACAAATCTATAGAAAAATGTATGGCTTCTCTTGCTGGCGCGGAAGAAGAGGAGGTGCCTTTTATTTTAAAACAGCTTCAGGAATTTAAGCAGGAAAAAACAAAATTAGGCGTATTTTAGTTTCTTAAACAATTTTAATAAGTGAACGGGGTATCTAATTTATGACCGACAAAGAAGAGAGAAACCGACGGATTAAACAGTTAATTCAGCTGAGTAATGAAAAAGGTTTTTTAACATATGAAGATATCAATGAAAATCTTCCCGACGATATAGTATCCGGTGAAGAAATAGATTCCATTCTGATTCTTCTTCGCAGTATGGATATTGAAATTATTGACTCCGATACCCGCAATAGACTGCGTGTCAATGTTGAAGGCGAAGAAGAAGACAACGAAGAGGAAGAAAAAAGAACAAAGGCAATGCGACTTGAAGTCCTTGACGACCCTGTCAGGATGTACCTTAAACAAATGGGGCAGGTCCCGCTTTTAACCCGTGAACAGGAAGTTGAAATATCAAAACGAATAGAACAGTCTGAACTGCAGATTAAAAAATTCATATTTGATTTCGGTTATGCTTACAGGGAAGCGTTGATTCTTGCTAAACGCCTATTAAACGGGAAAGAACGCTTTGACCGCATAGTCTTGGATAAAAAGGCGAAATCAAGGGAAATATATCTTAAAATACTGCCTAAATATATTGCCCAGATAGATGAGTTATCCAGAGACTCAATAGAAAAATATCAGCTGTTTTTGAAACCTAATCTTGAGGATGATTATAAAGAAGAATTAACAAAAGAAATAGAAGCGGTTCATGAAGAACTCCAAAAAAATGTAAAAAAGTTTTATTTTAAACAAACCGCTATTGAATCTTTTTCGGATAAAATAGAAGATGTTTACAACAATATATTTGAAATAATAGATAACATTAAGAAACTTGAACGCAGAAAAGACAGTTTTACCGCTAAAAAGATAAAAAATGAAAAACGTAAGTTAAGGCGGATAGAAATTTACGCGCAAATGCCTTATGACGAAATTATCCGCAATGTGAAAAATCTAAGAAAATGGATTCGCAGGTCTCATGATGCCAAAAAGGAGATGGTAGAGGCTAATTTGAGGTTGGTTATCAGTATAGCAAAGAAATATACAAACCGTGGATTATCTTTCCTCGACCTGATTCAGGAAGGCAATATGGGACTGATGAAAGCCGTTGAAAAGTTTGAGTATCGCAGAGGATATAAATTCAGCACATACGCTACATGGTGGATAAGGCAGGCTATAACACGTTCAATAGCCGATCAGGCGCGCACAATTCGTATTCCTGTTCATATGATAGAAACAATTAACAAACTTGTAAGAACATCAAAAAAGCTGGTTCAGGAAAAAGGCAAAGAACCTTCTCCGGAAGAACTGGCTGAAGAAATGAATATTCCGGTTGATAAAATAAGGACTATTTTGAAGATCGCTCAGCATCCTATTTCTTTGCAGACACCTGTCGGCGACGGAGACGACAGCCATTTTGGTGATTTTATCGAAGATAAAGGGATAGAATCGCCTGATGACGCTACCAGCTATACTTTGTTGAGAGAACAAATGGAAGATGTTCTTAAAACATTGACTCCGCGCGAACAAAAGGTGCTGAGCCTTAGGTTCGGCATAGGCGACGGTTCACCCAGAACCCTTGAGGAAGTCGGTAAAGTTTTTAATGTTACCCGTGAACGCGTCAGGCAGATTGAGGCAAAAGCGCTGCGTAAAATGCGCCATCCTATAAGAAGCAGAAAATTAAAAAGTTTTCTTGATGCTCTGCATTCGTAAAAAAACTTTTTTTAATCCTCTGTTAGCTTCATTATTATTAAATCGTTAACAGGTTCGCAATTAATTAATTAAACTTAAAAGATTTGACATTGCGGTCTCTTTATTTTATATAAGTATAATGTATTTTAATTTGGCACCGGGCGATTAACTCAGCGGGAGAGTGCTACCTTCACACGGTAGAAGTCACTGGTTCAAATCCAGTATCGCCCACCATATAATTTTTTTTATCAAGGAAAAACTAATGCGCAAAGAGATGTTGAAATTACTTGCAGTACAGGATATAGACTTAAAAATAATTGAACTTAAAAAACTCCAAAAAAGCCTTCCTGAAACGCTTGAATTATTAAAAAAAGATGTTGAACAGAAAAAAATTGGGTTGGAAAACGCTAAACAAAGTTTACAGGACACCAAATCCGCCCAGAAAAGTATTGAAATGGATATATCTTCAAATAAACAAACCGTTGTAAAATATCAAAACCAGCTTCTTCAGATTAAAAGCAACGTGCAGTATAAGGCGCTTTTAAGTGAAATAAAAAGTATTGATAAAAAATCTTCCCAACTTGAAGACAAACTGCTTGATAAAATGATGCAGGCAGATAAAAACCAACAATTAATATCTGATGCCCAGGATGATTTGAAAAAAAGTGAACAAAGATTGACAAATGAGGAAAATAATATAAAGAACAAGATAGTTGAAGTCAATCAGGAAACAACCCGCCTCAATGAACAACGAAAACAAATCGCGAGCGATATAAATAAAAGAGCATTAAAGATTTACGAGAAAATTATTAAAAAAAAACAGCCTGCCATAGTTACAATACATGAAAAAATATGTGAAGGCTGCTTTATGAAATTAACTCCTAATGACGCTAATGAAGTACATAAAGGTAAAG
>JAGGZS010000265.1 GCA_021161885.1 bacterium | reverse complement strand
TGCAGAAAATTTCTGCGTAAAAACGAGTTTAGAACAAAAATAGATACCCTAAAAACATAATTTTTAAAAAATCAATCAACTTTTCAGAAATTTAGAAATTTTCCCTATACTTTTGCAACAACCCCAACGGGCAAAATTACCTTGTTGCATGGGCGAGTCTACAAAACGGTACTGATACGGAAGTATACGGGCAGTTACTTGATTCAAACGGCAATTTTATAGGGGCTGAGTTTCTGATTAATACTTATACTACAAATCACCAACAGGGGGTCTCGGTCAGTTCAAATGGAGAAGATTACCTTATTACATGGACGAGCTTATCCCAAGATGGAGATGGTAAAGGAATATACGGGCAGTTAATAGATTCCGCGGGAAATTTTATAGGATCCGAATTTTTAATCAATACTTATACCACGGATTATCAGAATGAGCCATCAGTCACTTCAAACGGGAAAGATTTCATTGTTACTTGGACAAGTACAAGATTAGATTTCGGAAATACCAATGAGATATACGGTAAATTAATTAAATATAATGGTCAAACCACTATACCGGAACCCGCGACAATATTGCTTCTTATAAGCGCTATAGCCGGCTTCTTAGGCAAACGCTGTAAACGATAAAATAAAATTTTGCAACCCAAAGTTTTGAATTATCAGGATAACTGTGTTATATTTGCTTTTATCTTAAAAAAAATATACCAAGGTTGAGCTTGCCATGGAAAAAAAGAAGTTACTGCTTCATGTTTGCTGTGCGCCGTGCTCACCGTATGTGGTCGATTTATTAAGCCAAGATTACGAAGTTACCCTGTTTTTTTATAATCCCAACATTCAGCCGGAACCGGAATATAATATTAGGTTAAAAGAAATAAAAAGATTCGCTGAAGAAAATAATCTCAAACTTATAACTGGTGATTATGAAATAGATAAGTGGACTGATTACATCAAAGGACTCGAACACGAACCGGAAAAAGGGAAACGATGCGAACAATGTTTTAAGTTAAGGCTTGAAACATCTTTGAAAAAAGCAGAGGAAAACTCTATAGCTTATCTGACAACAACACTGACAGTAAGCCCCCATAAAGACGCAAACAACATAAACCGTATCGCGCAAGAATTGGCTGAAAATTGTAAAGTTGATTTTTTAAACGAAAATTTTAAGAAAAATGACGGTTTTAAAAAAACAAACCTGATGGGTAAAAAGTATAATTTTTACCGGCAGAATTATTGCGGATGCGTATACAGCCGCAAAAAAATCGTAAAGAAATAGGTTTGTTTATTATACCATTTTTATAGAATATTTTTTTATCAGCCTGTTGAGCCTTGGTCTTGAAACAGCTAATAATTTTGCCGACTGGCTTTTGTTCCATCCGAGATGATTAAGCACATCGGTTATGTGTTTTTTCTGTATTTCGTCCAGTGATATAAGGTTAGGGCTATTTTTATTTTCACCGCCATCATTTTTTTTAGCGAAATAAAGCAGAATGTCTTCAACCCATATTGTGTCTCTGGCGCCTACGGCGATTGCCGATTTGATGACATTCTTTAATTCCCTCACATTACCTGGCCAAGAATAATTTTTCATATAACTTATTGTGGCGTCAGACATTGCAGTAACCTGTTTTTTGTATTTTTTGTTGTATATATGAATAAAATAGTCTACAAGCAGTGGTATATCATCGGGACGCTGCTGTAATTTCGGAAGATGAATTGCCGCTTCCTGTAAACGGAAAAACAAGTCTCTTCTGAATTTTCTGCGCTGAACCATTTTTTTCAGGTTTTTGTTTGTAGCGGCTATGATTCTTAAATCAAGTTTAATCTCTTTTTCCCCGCCGAGTTTACGGATAGTTTTCGTCTCAATAGCGCTAAGCAGTTTTTTTTGGAGGTTAAGGTTCAGGTCGCCTATTTCATCGAGAAATAATGTTCCGCCGTTGCTCCGTTCAAAAGCGCCGGTATGGCTGTTTACCGCTCCGGTGAAAGCCCCTTTTTCATGCCCGAACAGTTCGGACTCTATAAGCTGAGAAGATAAACATGATACATCGACGGTTATAAGCGCTTTGTCGTTCCTTGAACTGTGTTTATGTATATATTTGGCGATAAGGTTTTTTCCGGTTCCACTCGCTCCTGTAATGACAACCGATATGTCCGACGATGATATTTTGTCGATAACCAAAAATTGGCGTAGCAGAGAATGATCTTCTGTTATAAAGCCTTCTTCCTTTAACAAATCAGAGAGTTTGTCATATCGTTTTTTTAAATTATACATTTTTTACGCCTTTTAGGTTTATTTTTAAATTCGGTAAAAAACAAAAAAAGTTTAACCAATAGTGTAACAAAATATTTCAAAAATTGTTTTACGGCGTCATAATATGTTACAGGATAATCCCTTAAGGTTATATGTATATTATACGGAATGATTTTAACGCATTGCATAACACGCTTGATATAAGTGTGTTTTGATTGTAACATATTGCGCATAAATAAGTTGGCATATTCGTTGCATTTGTTTTACTGCGCGGCGTTGTTTATATTTTGCGAATAATTAATGATTCTTACTTAGGTAAAGGTAACTATGGGCGAATGGGTGCGGTTATTGAATTTATTTTAAGCTTATTTTCTTGTCATCGAATTTTAAATCCCGTTACAGTACGTCTCAGGAGGAATTACAATGGACGGCTCAGTATTTTCTCGGATTAATAGTTTAATCCCTTCACAATATTTGCTTAATACGTTAAACAATATTCAGGAACAACTGTTAAAACAGCAAACCATAGCGAGCACTTTTAAAAAAATAAACAAAGCCTCAGACGGTCCGGCGGCTTATTTTATGATAAGACAGCTCGATAGGAAAATAAGCAATTCCTCCACAAAAGACAGCGTGTATGAAAACAGTATTAATCTGCTCCAGAGAAACGATAGTTATTTATCGCAAATATCTTCTATTTTAACAGAGATGTCCGAGCTCGCCAATGACGCGCTTGGCATTGATGTTACAACAGCAGAGAAAATAGCTCTTCAGGAAAATATTAACCAACTGCGTGATTCGGTAACCGATATTTTGTCAAGCGGGGTTGATTCAAAAATATATACCGGTTTTTCTGTAGGGTCGCTTCAAAACGCGAGTTTAAGCGGAACGGGTGGACAGCCTACATTATCCAGCCTGACTTTGAATGGTTTGAATTTAAACGTAACGGGTTCTACATCTGATATCAATCAAACCATCACCAATATTGATAATGCCGCAACTGTTATCGAGCATGATGAAGGCAGACTGGGATCTTATATTAAACGTATTGGACTGCAGCAGGATATGAACGCAATTGAACAGGTGAATTATATGTCTACCCGTTCCGTTTTGCAAGACGCTGATATAGTAGAAACCCAAATGGAAATAACAAGGCTCTCTCTTCTACAAAGCACAACTTTAGCTCTTGCCGCACAGGCAAACATTTATTATACAAGGGTATTGAGCCTATTGGCGTAATAATTTTTTTACGGCAGGATAAAAAAGTTAACACCTCTTTTTGTTTTATGCTAATATTTAACCGTCCCGATAATCTCAATAATTAAAAGGTCGGTTATGAAAAATATTCAAACAGACAAAACAGGCAATTCATTTAAAGAGGGTATAAAAATAACTCTGATCGGAGTTGTTGTAAACCTGCTTCTTGTTTCTGCCAAGTTACTGATGGGGATATTCGGGCACAGTTACGCGTTAATCGCGGACGCCATGCACTCCTTATCGGATATCGTAACTGACTTCGGACTGCTTATCGGGCTTAACATAGCAGGTAAACCGCATGATAAAAATCATCTTTACGGGCACGGCAAAATAGACAATTATATCGCTCATGTGTTAGGTGTTTTTATCATATTCGCCGGCTTTAGCCTAGCTTACTACAGTTTGAAGATAATTATCAATTCTACCGAATTTATATCTCCTTGCAGTTTTGCAATCATAGTAGCGTTGATTTCGGTTGTGTCTAAAGAAATTCTTTTCAGGGTAACTATGAAAGTGGGGAAAAAAATAGGATCGACAAGTACTCAAGCTAACGCATGGCATCATCGCTCGGACGCGATTTCATCGTTTGCGGCTCTTATAGGAATTACCATCGCGGTGATAATTCCGCGGTTTGCTGTTCTTGATAAAATAATAAGTATAATAATAGCCGCGTTTGTTGTTAAAGTGGGGATAAATATAACAGTTCGCTCATTTAAATATCTTATCGATACAGCTCCTCCGCCCGAAATGTTAGAGGATGCCGGCTCAATTGCGCGAAAAGTCGACGGCGTTATTGATGTTCATGAACTAAGGGCAAGATATTATGCGGACAGTCTTTTTTTTGACCTGCATATTACTGTCGCTCCCGATATATCCGTTAAAGACGGGCATAATATCGCCAAACAAGTTGAATACAGTTTGTTAAACCGGATTAAAGGAGTAATTGACGTAACCATTCATGTTGACCCGATTTAAAAAAAATATTTTCTAAAAAAATTTTTAACGCGGAAAAATTAACCGTTTTTATTATTTTTCAAAATATTTTTTAATTTGTTTATCAAGGATTTGAAATTTTCGTCTTTTTTCATTTTTATCCGTGTCTGCTTGACAATATGCGTTATTCTGGAAGAGGATATATTACCGAAAAATTCACCCGCCTTACGATTTGTCATAGCGCTGTATAAATACGTTAAATAAATTTTGGCGAGCCGTTTGCCCTGTTTGTTGTATTTGAGTTTTTCTTCAACTATTTCGGTTATTTTCTCGGCGGATATTGTTTTAATATTTTTAAAAGGCAATTTATCAGGGGCGGTCTGCGTTATGATATGTTTAAATTTTTTACTGCCGATTATTTTAGTATCCTCAATGGCTGCAATTAAATTATCCATCAAAAAATTTGACGGGTCAATAAGGAATGAATTAAATTTAAAGCGATAATCTTTGTATGCCGTTAAGTATCTCGTGCTGGTTTGGCTTAATATGCAGCCGGTTTCAAGCCATGGCGGATTTTTTGTTCTTGAACAATAACAAAATAAACTCGACCACGGATACTTAGCAGAATAAGACGCGATACCCGTAAGATAAGGAAGCGCATGAATATAAAACGAGATTTCCGCGCTTAATATATTTTTTTCGATAATAATAGATTGACAGACTGTTTCTTTTTTCACGGCTTTTTTATTGCCGGATTGAACTTTTTTAGTTACCGCAGAAACAAATCTATGTAAATAATTGTTTCGGGTTTCTATTAGTATATGGCAGCTGTTTGGGAGCAGACAATAACAATGAATCTTTGAAAAATATTTTTTTGAAGCTGTTTCAAGGTTTTCTAAACAGCTTAGACGGTCCTCGTCATTTGAGAACATTGTAAAAGTATTACTGTATATTTTAAGATAAAAAAGGATACCGGTCATTTTTCAAAATTGGTTTAATATTTAAAGTATAATATAATTAATTAATTAATATAAATTTTAATTGAAGAATATGCAATAATGTTTATAATTAATCAGCATTAAAACAGTTTGCAGCTTTTAAACGTAGGGTTAAAATGACAGATTTTAAAGATGAACACACTAAAGTTATGGAAGCGGTTGAGCGTTTCAGTTCAAGGTTAAACCCAAATGAAAATATAATATCTATAATATTAGCGGCAGGGCACGGTAAACGAATTAAATCGGAAATATCAAAAATGCTTCATACTATTTGGGGTAAACCATCGATTTTAAGGGTTAGCGATTCCGTTAAACAAGGGCTTAATGTACAAAACCAGATTATTGTAGTCGGCAAAAAAGGCAAGGAAGTTATAGAAGCATTAGGTGAAAAAAGAAATACCTGCTACGCGTATCAGAAAGACCAGAAAGGCACAGGGCACGCCGCAAAGACAGCTCTTGATACATTGCCTGCCGAGCTGAATAAAAAAATCAAAGCTATTTTTGTGTTTCCCGGAGATATGGGGCTTATAAGCAGTGAAGCTGTCGAAAAGGTGAAAGATGATTTTTTTCACTCAAACTACGATATGATTATTATGACCGGTAAATATTACGGCAACCCAATGGAAAATTATTACGGCAGGGTTGTGCGCGTACCTCGTTTAGACATAAACGGCAATGTATCGCCTAATGCCGGCGAAGTAATTGAAATCATTGAATTTAAAGATATTTTAAATATTGATGACGAAAAAGGCTATACGGTTGCCCATAAAGAACGCAAATATCATCTATCCAAAAAAGAATTGCTGGAAACAGGCGAATTTAACGCCGGAGTCTACGGATTCAAATCTGAATCGTTAATATCTAATATTAACACCATTAAATCGGATAACGTTCAGAGCGAAATATACCTTACCGACCTTGTAAGTATCCTTAACAAAAGCGGGTTTCAGGTGGGAATATCTGAGGCTGACGATAATGAAGCTATTTTGGGATTTAACGTAAAAAGTGTCCTTAAAACTATGCAGTCGATAGCTTGCAAGAGGATATATAACCGGCTGAAAGATATTATAACTATTACCGACGAGGAAGATTTCTTTATAGATGATCAAGTTGTGGAAAGGATAATCGAACTCGATAAACAAGGCAACGCCCTTGACATAGCTATCGAAAGCGGAGTCTATATAGGACCTAACGTACATCTTAACAAAGGACTGCATTTAGACAAAAACGCTGTAATTAAAGGCAATGTGGAAATAGGTGAAGGTACGTTTATAGGCACAGGATGCACTATGGATACATACGAAAACCAAAAAATTGTTGTAGGAAAAGGGTGCCAATTTCTCACAGGCACTGTCATAAGAGGCAACGTTGCCATAGGCGATAACGTAAGGATAGAATCAGGAGTAAGAATTACAGGCAGCGATGAATATCCTGTTGTAATCGAGCCTAACGTGTTGATTAAAGGGATAACTTATATTTTCGGATCGATAGTTGAAGAAGGCGTTGAAATTGAACATTGCGTTTTAAAAACAAAAAGGGTTATCGCTATCAGAAGAAAAAACGGCACCATTCAGCCGATAAGATATTTTCTGCCTCTGCCCGTAGGGCTTGACTCGCTTGAAATGTTGTAATATAAACAGTAATTATTCGAGTTTCTTGAATAATACATAATTTTAACCTAAAATAAATTTTGTTTTCAAAAATATGAATATTTTTAAAAAACTTTTTGCAAGACCTAAATTATCTGTAATATCCATACTAATCGTATTAGCTGTATCAGCTTATATAGCTTTAACCTATATTTTATCTCTTTTGAACGATTTAAACGACACTAACATAGTTAAAAATCAGGTTTTTGAAATTAACAATATATCTTCGCTGGTTACAGAACTTATCCATGAACGCTCGTTAAACAGCCTGTATTTTGATAATCGTTCGCAAGAGATTAAAAACAAACTCAATGAGCAAAGAGAAAAAACAAACTTAACAATTAAAAAGTTATCCGTAAAACAAAAACCGTTAAAATTCGCGTCCCGCCTTAAAAATACCCGCAAAGTCATTGACGGCATTGACAGCTCGACATCGCTAAATACAATACAACTCGTTGAAGGACAATATGTTTTAATTATTAATGATCTTATGGAAAATATGGTGCTGATTAATCAGCTAATAAAGAATAGGCGCATAAAAAATGAAGTCTATGCCCATCTTTATATAATAAAAACAAAAGAGTTAATGGGGCAGATTCAAATACTGATTAAAACCACCCTTAAACAGAAAAGATTTACAAATATTTCTCTGCGGCAGTTTATGAACTTAACCAGTATTTATAAAGAAAGTTTAGACCGATATATGAGATTGTGCGGTCCAGACCTTAAATCTTATACTATTTCGATGTTTCAAAATAAAACTGTTGTGTATGTGCAGAATACATTTAATTCAATGGCAAGAAAATTATACTCTGGAAACTTTGATGTTCCCACTGATAAATGGTGGAATAACGCTAACAATATGATTGTTATCCTTGATAAGATAGAAAAACATTCTATGCGGATGATAAAAAATTCTATAACAACCTATAAAAAAATAATTTACCAGAAATTTGTAAAAGTCTTATTTTTCGTTTTGTTTATTTTAACTATGATAATAATCTCAACCGCCCCTAAAGATGTTCCTGTCCATGATAAATCAAGCCAGTTGTCAAAAATATACAAATCTCCGGTTTATTTGCTTCTTCTTGTTTCAGTAACTATAATAGTAGCGCAAACCATTAGCCTTGTGTTGTTCTATAAAAACATTATTCCTTCGTCGTCGCCGTTTGTTGCAGGCGTAACCGGCGCTCTTTTCAGTATGCTGATGATCTTGCCGGTACTATATTTTTTTTTATTCTGCCCCTTAATTGTGCATATTCGGGAGAGACGGCAGATAGAAGTCGAAAAAGAAAAATTGCTTAAAGAACTTTTTTTGAAAAATAAAAAATTAGAAAAACTTAACCAGCTTAAATCCGATTATGTATCTGACGTATCGCATGAGTTTAAAAATCCGCTTACTGTAATACGAGAAACTATTTCGTTCATATTAAAACTCGATTCAGATACAGGGCTCAATACACGCCAAAAAAAAATGCTTGAACTCGGCAAAAACAGTACGGAACGCCTTATAAGATTGATAAACGACCTGCTTGACCTTTCCAAAATTGAATCAGGAAGAATAGAACTTAAAAAAGAAATGATCAATATCACTGCCCTTTTAAAAGAAATTATTATGTCTAACTATCCGTTAATCAAAAAGAACGGGCTGAAACTTAAAAAAGAGTTTTCGAAAAATATCGAATTTGTTAAAGCGGATAAAGATAAAATAATTCAGGTTTTTATTAATCTGCTCAGCAACGCCATTAAATATATTAATAAAGGCGATACCATCACCGTTGCGCTATCTCAGACTGTAAATAAAGTGATAGTTGAGTTCAAGGATACTGGTCCCGGCATACCGGCAGACAAAATAAACAAAATTTTTGATAAATTTGAACGCATTACACAGCAAAATCAAGACGGCACAGGGCTTGGACTGCCTATAGCTAAAGAAATTATCGAGCTTCACGGCGGGAATATTAGGTTGGAAAGCGAAGTAGGTAAAGGAAGCAATTTTATTGTGGAAATTCCTAAATAAAAAAATTAATTAGTCGCTGTTGTACTAACTCACTAACTATGTAATTTTTTTTTCATTTCAATAAGGTTGTTTAAAAATAGGATGGTGAAACTTGAGTTCAAATTCTAAATTTACAAACACAGTAATGGAATTATTCCCACAAAAACGTTACCTAATTACTGAGCATCTACAACAGCGCCTATTTTTCTTTAAAGAGGGGTTAGGGGTGAATTTCATTTTTTAAAAGTTATTATTTTTTTAATCTTTTTAAGATACTAATAACGAATTACGTTTTCCACCCCGAATTAAACATATGATAAATGTCGCCGATCCCTTTTAGTGTGAAATTACGGTCGAATATGTTAACGCAGGATAAATCGTCTTCCCATAACGAGCTCCATCCGCCGGTAGCCACGGTAGTAAAACAGCCTTTTTTAAATTCTTTTTTAAGTTGATGAATATATTCGGTTACCATACATTTAAAACCTGTATATATACCCGACTGAATAGATTCATCTGTGGAGTTGCCGAATAATTTGTCCGTTCGGATTATCTCCACACGAGGCAAAAGATCGGTTTCAGCAGAAACAGCATCCCTGCATAAGCCCGGACCCGGAAAAATCAGTCCGCCCATATAACTTTTTTGCCCGCCGATAACATCGATAGTCAAAGCCGATCCGATGTCAATAACCGCTCCGGGCAAATCATAGCGATTGGCAAAAGCGACAATGTTGGCGAAACGATCGACTCCTAAAGATGCAACAGGGGAATAATCCATTTTAATTCCGGTTTTCATGTCAGATTTAACCGTGAATATGTTGTAACCCTTGAATTCAGCGATTAATTTATCCTCAAGATTTTTCACGACGCTGCATAAAGCAATACGGCTTACGGAAAAATTTTTTAATTTTTTTATTAAAATGGATTTGGTTTGGTTAAAATGGATTTGTGTATGGTTAATTAAAAATGTATCCGTTATATTCCCTGATGAATATATTCCGCTATGAATTGTTGTGTTGCCTATATCTATTACCATTAACATAATAAAAAGCTCACAATATTTGCAGGTGCCCTGAATAAATTGAAATTATTTCATCGCAGGGTGTTCGGATACTCAATGCCCCGTCTTCATTTATCTTTTCGATTACTCCGCTGCCCTCGCTTGAATTGGCTGAATAAAATATTTTAGTGCCCGGTGGATACGAAAAATTTTGCCATTCATTATAAAGATTATGAAACTTGTTTTGTATGAGACCATTATATCTTTTATCCAGATAAAAAAGAAGAAGTTTCAGGAAAGCTAACCTATCTATAGGTTTATTTAAAACACAAGCTATTGAGCTGGCGTTAGATAAATTTTCGGAAAAATCTTTTTTACTCTGGTTTACGTTTATCCCTATGCCGAGTATTATAAAATTTATAAGGTCGGTGTCAGCATTAAGTTCAGTTAAGATACCAGCTATTTTTTTGTTATTTAGATAAATATCGTTCGG
Organism: bacterium; assembly: GCA_021161885.1. Lineage (GTDB taxonomy): Bacteria > Auribacterota > Auribacteria > Auribacterales > Auribacteraceae > JAGGZS01. Next base: position 1,401 of record JAGGZS010000265.1, on the reverse strand, counting down.
CCATTTAATTTTCGGTTTTAGCCCGGTAAACTCGCAGACCGCCTCAATTATGCTTACAGCCGCCATCACGGTAAACTGGTAAGCCTGTCTCGGACTTTTTCCGTAAGGCTTTAAAATAATGGAGAAAGCAAGGCTTTTATCGGGAATCGATTCCCATTGCCTGTTAAATCGTCCTTTGCCTGCGGTTTGGGTTTGGGCAATTATTACCGTTCCTTCTTTTTCGCCCTTTAATGCCAAATTCATAGCGTCAATATTGGTTGAGCCGGTTGACATAAAATGAATGATTTTTTTCCCGATAACATTGCATTTCAAATTATACGATACAAGTTCAGGATAAAGATAAGGTGGAATATCGCTTAATTTGTAACCTAATTTATTGTCCGACTCAATAGAGTATCCCTTCTTTTTTAAAGAAACTATATTGTTCCATACGGCTGTTCTGGATATAGCGCATTTTTTTGCCAAATCGACTCCTGATATCCATTTATTGTTAAGAAGGTTATGAACGATTAATTTTTTTGTCGGCATAATTCAATATCCATTGAAATGTCTACCGCTTGGGCGGAATGGGTAATCGCTCCGACAGATATCCTGTCGACTCCGCATTCAGCTGTTTGGGTAACTGATTCAAGAGTAATTTCGCCCGACGCCTCAAACAAAATATTTTCAGGTTTCATCTTGACTGCTTCGCGTAAATCATCCATAGAAAAATTGTCAAGAAGGATAATATCGGGTTCAGCTGGAATTACATCCTTAAGCTGGGATAGGGTATCTACTTCCACTTCAACAAGCGCATCTGGTTTGTAGTCCCTTGCTTTACGGACAATATTTTTTATGTCATTTTTAAAATTTTTCATTGATGAGGCGATATGGTTGTCTTTGAATAAGAATTGGTCATAAAGTCCGCTCCTGTGGTTTGTGCCGCCGCCGACAGAAACAGCGTATTTTTCAAGAAACCTTAAACCCGGAGTGGTTTTCCTTGTATCCAGTATTACGGCGTTTGTTCCTTTAACTGCTTTCACGTATTTGTAAGTTAAAGTAGCGACAGCGGATAATCGCTGCAAAAAATTCAATGCCAACCGTTCGCCTTTAAGCAGACTATTTGCTTTGCCTTCAATAAGCAAAAAATATTCGCCAGCCGCAGCTTTTTGTCCATCATCCTTTAATATTTTTACCGACAGATTTTTGTCAATTCGGCTGAAAACCTCTTTTACGACCGGTATTCCGGCAATGACAATATCTTGTTTAGCTATTATTTTGCCAATGGCCTGTATATCGTCTGAAACAGATATTTGCGTGGTTATATCGCCGGCTCCAATATCTTCTTTGAGAGATAATTCAACAAGCTCTTTAAGTTTTTTTTTATCAATGCGGTACATAATAAGAAAACCTCTTTGATTT
>JAGGZS010000017.1 GCA_021161885.1 bacterium | reverse complement strand
TGTTAACACGAATGAATTCATTATATATTACTCAAATAAATAATACATTACAATAAGAACTTAACAAAATCTTCAAAGAAATTTAAGTAAATTAAATGATGGCTGAACGATTAAGTTATAAATTAGAAACTTTTTATTTTTTTTCAGTTTCTTCTTGTGAGTCTTGCGAATTATCCGAATCTTTTTCCGCAGCATTGCTTTGAGCATCTTCAGCTGTCTCTTCAGTAATTTCCTTGGATAAAACTTCATTTTCCTCTTTAGCGGCAACGTCTACAGGTTGCGGTTCAGCTAAACTAGAAGTTGTTTGCTCAATTTGTTCTACAGATGGTTCTTTTGTTTTAGATTCAACTTTTTTCTTGCGTTCGGTTTCTTCAATAGACATAACTTCCCGTTCGGTGAGTTCGAGAATAGCTAATTCCGCTCCATCGCCCCGTCTGGTTTTATATTTTAAGACACGGGTATAACCGCCGTTTCGGTCAGCGAAACGAGGTCCGATTTCATGGAATAATTTATAAATTAAATCTTTGTCCTGCAATATAGATTCAACTTTACGAATTGCGGCAAGGTTATTCTTTTTTGACAAAGTAATTATTTTATCAGTCCATTTCGAGGCTACTTTAGCTTTTTTAAGTGTAGTAACTATTCTCTCATTAGTCAAAATACCCCGCATCATATTTTTTACAGCTGCCTTGCGATGACTTTTAGTTCTATTTAAGCTAGTATTTAACTTCCTGTGCCGCATGAAACTTATTCTCCTATTCTAAAATCAAAACAACAATTATTCAGAAACAACTTCTTGCGGTTCCGGTAGTTGTTGTTTTTGTCTTTCCTCAACTTTACGTTTAATTTCCTCAGGAATAGTCATTCCCAATTTCAATCCCATACCATCGAGAATGGCTTTAATCTCATTCAAAGATTTTTTGCCGAAATTCCTATATCGAAGCATTTCGCCTTCAGTCTTCTGAACAAGTTGACCTATACTTTGAATATTAGCACTCATTATACAATTTGCCGACCTGACGGATAATTCAATTTCATTAATACTCATTAAGAGCATTCTTTCTAATTCTTCCGTTTCGCTTTTTTCCCGTTTTTCGACTTCTTCTTTTTCTATTTCATAAATTTGGTTATTAAACTCAACAAAAGGAACTAAATGTTCTGTCATTATCGCCGCAGACTGAGAAAGCGCGTCATCAGGGGTGATGCGCCCGTCTGTCCAAATATATAGTTTAAGTTTATCATAATCAGTCATCTGACCGACACGAGTATTTTCAACTTCATATTTGACTTTCACAACAGGGGTAAATATAGAATCTATTGGAATTACACCTATAACGTGATCCGGTTTTTTATTTTTTTCAGACGGATAATAGCCACGGCCGATATTGACTTCCAATTCCATTGATAATTTTCCGCCTTCTGATAACGTAGCAATATGATGATCGGGGTTAACTATTTCCATTGTATGGTCAAGCATAATATCCCCTGCTTTTACTTCACAAGGACCTTCGGCTTCTATCCTGACTTTTTTCTCGTCACGGCTTTGAACTTTAATTAAAACCCTTTTAAGGTTAAGAATAATCTCGGAAATATCCTCTACTACACCTTCAACAGATGAAAATTCATGCATCACATTATCTATTTTAATAGCGGTAATAGCCGCGCCTTCAAGAGATGACAGCAAAACGCGACGTAAAGAATTGCCAAGAGTTACTCCAAAACCCGACTCAAAAGGTTCAGCCAAATAAACGCCGTAATTCTCAGATGAAACAGTTTCGTCTTTTTCTAATATTTTTGGCAATTCAAATTTACCAATTTTTATGGTCATAACTTATTTCTCCCAGTCAAAACTCGAATAATTCTGAATCTATTGTTTTATTTTGAATAAAGCTCTACAATCAACTGTTCGTTGATAGGTATATCCATTTGTTCCCGCGAAGGCACATCAAGAATCTGAACCTTAAAATTTTCCTTATCGGTTTTAAGCCATTCAGGCACTAATCTTGATTCTGTCATTTTCAAAGCTTCCTGCGCTAATTTACGGCTTTTTTCATTATTTTTTATTTCAATCACATCCGATACGCGTAACTGATATGACGGAATATTTACTTTCTTCCCGTTAACGGTAACATGACCATGCGTTACAAACATTCTCGAAGCTGCTCTCGCCGGCGCAAAACCAGCACGAAAAACAATATTATCCAACCGCAGTTCAAGAAGCCTTAACAAGTTTTCACCTGTTATACCTTTTTGGCGGGAAGCTTTATGAAACATGATTCGAAATTGTTTTTCTAAAATTCCGTACATCCTTCTTAACTTCTGTTTTTCCCTAAGCTGTTCACCGTAAGGAGAAAGCTTTGTCCGTCTTTTGCCGTGCACTCCGGGCGCAAAACTTCTGCGTTCATAGATACACTTTGCGGTATAACATTTAAACCCTTTAAGGAAAAGTTTCATTCCTTCCCTTCTACATAATTTGCAAACTGGCCCTGAATAGCGCGCCATTATTGATGTATCTCCTTTCTACTTTCTATAACGACTAATAAAAAAATTTATTAGACTCTTCTTCGTTTAGGTGGTCGGCACCCGTTATGTGGGATTGGTGTAACGTCTCTTATAACTGTAATAGCTAATCCGACCGCCTGTAAAGCCCTTATCGCCGATTCACGTCCGGCACCGGGTCCTTTTACATTAACCTCAACCTCTTTCATACCATGATCCATTGCTTCTTTAGCGGCTTGGCTGGCAACTACCTGAGCGGCAAAAGCAGTACTTTTGCGTGCTCCTGAAAACTTTACTTTGCCGGCACTGGACCATGATAGAACATTACCATGCACATCAGTAATCGATACAATCGTATTATTAAACGTGGCTTTAATAAAAGCAATTCCTTTAGGAATATTTTTCAGTTCTTTTCTACGAGATCGTCTCGAATCTTTTTTCGATCCGCCCTTTGCCACAATCAAACCTCCTTATTTTTTCTTTTTACCTACAACCATCCTGCGTGGACCCTTACGGGTTCGCGCGTTAGTTTTAGTGCGCTGGCCTCTTGCAGGTAATCCGCGGCGATGGCGCAGTCCCCTATAACATCCTATACTCATTAACCGTTTAATATTAGCGGTTACTTCACGCCTTAAATCACCCTCGACTTTAAATTGTTCACTTATAATATTATTAATTCTGCCGACTTCTTCATCGGTCAATTCTTTAGCTCTTACATCAACATCTATATTAGCTATTTTTAAAATTTCCTGAGATGCATTAAACCCAACCCCGTATATATACGTCAGGGCGGTTAAAATTTTTTTATCTTTAGGAATATCAACTCCAACAATTCTCGGCACGTCTTAAATCCTCCTATTAATAATTACCACTAACCCTGTCTTTGTTTATGACGAGGATTTTGACATATAATTCTTATTATTCCTTTGCGCTTTATAACCCTACATTTAGCGCACATTCTTTTAACTGAAGCTCTTACTTTCACTGTAAATTCCCCGTATTTTATTTTTGCCTGTATACTATTCTGCCTTTTGTCAAATCATAAGGCGACATTTCAATCATTACCTTATCGCCCGGCAATATTCGTATAAAATGCATACGCATCTTTCCGGATATATGGGCTAATATTTTATGCCCGTTTTTCAGTTCAACACGAAACATTGTATTAGGCAGTAATTCAGATACAACGCCTTCGGTTTTTATTAAATCTTCTTTCGACATGTCAATACCTCTGGACCGTTAGCTGTTATAGCAATTGTATGTTCCCAATGAGCAGATGGTTTGCCGTCACATGTTACAACGGTCCATCCATCTTTTAAAGTTTTAACGGAATAACTGCCTGCATTGACCATTGGTTCAATGGCGAATACCATTCCTTCTTTTAATATCGGTCCTGTTTTTGGTTCACCAAAATTAGGTATCTGCGGATCTTCGTGCATTTCCCGTCCGATACCATGCCCTACATAATCCCTTACTACTGAAAAACCGTTTTCAGCTACATATTTCTCAATAGCATAAGATATATCGCCAAGGTGATTTCCTATTACGGCTTGTTCTATCCCTTTTTCCAAAGCTCTTTTTGTTGTTTCAACCAACTTCTTTTTTAGGGCTGATAGATTGCCGACTTTGAAAGTTACGGCCATATCTCCATAAAATCCATTTTTTATGACGCCAAAATCTATTGAAACAATATCTCCGTTTACTAATTTTCTTGAGCTGGGTATTGCGTGCACAACCTGTTCGTTAACAGATACGCACAAACATTTCGGATACCCTCTATATCCTTTGAATGCTGGTTTCGCTCCATAATCTTTCAGAAGCGATTCAGCATAATCATCTAATTTTTCGGTGGTAACGCCCTGTTCAATTATTTCGGCTACTTTATATAAAACTTCCGCTGTTATCTGCCCGCTTACTTTCATTAATTCAAGTTCATGTGAAGATTTTAAGCAAATCATGACTGCCCACTACATAAAGATATATTATTAAGTTTTTTTAAAATTTCATTAGCGATTGTATCAATTTGCCGCCCTGCATCAACCGAAACTAATATATTTTTTTCTTTATAATAATCAATTAAATCTTTTGTTTTTTTATCGTAGACCTGTAATCTATTGCGTACAATTTTTTCTGTATCGTCTTCACGTTGGCTCAAAGTTGCCCCGCAATCATCACAAACGGATTCTTTTTTCGGAGCTAAATACTTTACATGATAATTTCTACCGCAATTATTACATAACCGTCTTCCTGTTAAACGGATAACTATTTCATCTTCATCAGCGTAAAGTTGAATTACCTTATCAAGCCGGGTATTCAATTCCGATAAAACCGTATCTAAAGCTTTAGCTTGTCCCAAAGTTCTTGGAAAACCGTCAAGCAGATATCCATTTTGGCAATCTTTATTTTTAATCCTGTCTTTTATCAATTCAATAACAACGGAATCAGGAACTAATTCACCTTTACCCATATATTCATTAGCTTTTATGCCGACTTCCGTTTTATTTTTAACAGCTTCCCTTAAAATATCCCCTGTTGATATGTGAGGTATTTTAAATACTTTGCTTATTTTAACAGCTTGAGTTCCTTTGCCCACACCGGGAGGTCCTAATATTAACAGTCGCATCGTTGTTCTTCTCCTTAAAATCGACCTTTTAGTCTTGTTTTACTCATAAAACCATCGTAATGCCGCATAATAAGATGCGATTCAACTTGACGCATAGTGTCAAGCATTACACCTACCATAATCAATAAACCGGTTCCGCCAAGGAACTGGGTTACAATATACGGAATTTTCATTCTTGAACTTACCATAGTAGGAAATATTGCTATGGTAGCAAGAAAAACAGCCCCTGCTAAAGTAATCCTGACCATTATCTTCTCAAAATATTCAGCAGTATTTTTACCCGGCCGTATACCGGGTACAAAGGCCCCGCCACGTTTCATATCGTCAGCAATCTGAATGGGGTTAAACTGTGTTGCTGTCCAAAAATAACAGAAAAATATTATAAGCAGCACATAAGCGCAATTATAAAGTATTTGTCCAGGTGCCAGCCATGAACTCAGAACCTTTAAAAACGAAAAAAAACTATCATCGGGAATCATACTTCCTATAGTTGCCGGAAAAATCAATAATGAGGAAGCGAAAATCACCGGAATAACGCCTGCATAATTTACGCGCAGGGGCATATAAGTATTTTGCGCCTGATAAACCCTTCTGCCCCTAATCTGCTGAGCGCGCTGAATAGGTATTTTCCGCTGTGCTTGAGTTACCAAGATAATACCCACGACAACAACTACCATTAATAAAAAAAGTATAATCAAATTAAGCGGGCTTTTTCCCTGCGCATTGCCCGGAGCAAACAACTGCCACGCGATTTTAACGGCGGATGGGAATCTGGATATAATGCCAGCGGTAATAATCAATGATATTCCGTTTCCAATACCTTTTTCCGATATTTGTTCACCCAGCCACATAAGAATTAGTGTTCCTGTGGCAAGTGTAATAACGGCGGTTATGCGAAAAAGCATCCCCGGATGAGGTACAATGACAATTCCCTGAAACACGCGGGCTATTCTTTCCGGATGTTCTAAAGCAATACTTATAAAAAAAGCTTGTATCCCCGACAAAAAAACCGTTGAATAACGCGTATACTGGTTTATTTTTTTTCTTCCTGCTTCGCCTTCTTTAGCTATTTTTTCAAGTTTAGGTATAACAACCTGCAACAGCTGTATAATAATTGAAGCGCTGATATAAGGCATTATGCCCAAAGCAAAAACAGTGCATTTGCGCAAAGCACCGCCTGAAAAAAGACTCACCATAGAAAAAATGCTTCCGCCCTGTCCGGCTTCAAGTTTATTAATTAATTCGGCGAGTGCCGCGCCGTCAACACCCGGAGTCGGCAAATGGGCGCCTAAACGAAAGACAGCTATTAATCCTAAAGTAATGAATACTTTATTTCTTAATTCAGTTATTTTAAAAATATTTCGAAAAGCTGTCAGCATAATTATATAACCTTATTAATCTTTAATTTGTTGCCATTTAATTTCTTGTTTATCTAATTTTGCTATTGCTGATTTACTAAACTTATGGGCATGCAATTCAATTTTTTTAGTTAATTCGCCGTTCCCTAATACTTTTAACTTACCTTTATATTGTTTTACAGCATTTATTTCTATCAGCTTTTCAGGTGTAACAACTGTGTTGTCGTCAAAAACATTTAAGGTATCAAGATTAACAATGGAATATTCCGTGCGGAACTGTTTATTGTTAAAGCCTCTTTTCGGCAGCCTTCTTTGAAGGGGCATCTGCCCGCCTTCAAACCCGAATTTGCGGGAATATCCTGATCTTGATTTCTGTCCTTTATGGCCTCTGCCGGAAGTTTTACCGTTACCGCTTCCAGTCCCTCTGCCGACTCTATTTTTTGTTTTGCGCGCACCTTCATTATTTTTTAATTCACTCAGCTTCATCTGACCACAACCCCCGAATTTTAAAGACTTCTTCTTTACTCCTTAAACTTTTCAAACCTTCCATAGTTGCCCTTACCACGTTAAGAGCATTTGCTGATCCCAACGACTTACATAAAACATCATGAATGCCTGCAAGTTCCATGACAGCACGGACAGCTCCGCCTGCTATAACCCCCGTACCTGGGGAAGCGGGTTTCATAAGAACTCTGCCTGCCCCAAATATGCCGAGCATATGGTGAGGTATTGTTAATCCATAAAGCGGGACGGTAATTAAACTTTTCTTGCCTTGTTCCACTGCTTTACGTATAGCTTCGGCTACTTCATTAGCTTTACCGAACCCAAACCCGACTTTACCATGCTTATCTCCTACAACAACAAGTGCGCTGAAACTGAATCTACGTCCACCTTTAACCACTTTGGCGCATCTATTGACGTTTACTACAATCTCTGTAAGTTCAAATGTTTTCTCTTCCAAACTAAACCTCCGTCCTTAGAACTTGATACCTTCTTTACGAATAGTATCCGCTAAGGCTTTAATTACTCCGTGATATTTATATCCTCTTCTATCAAAATTCAAAGTCTTGATTTTTTTGTCTTTTATAATCTGCACGGCAAGCGCGCCCAAATCTTCGGCTGTTTTTAAATTAGCGCCTTGAGATTTGAATTTGTCTTTAAATTCTTTCGACAAAGTCGAGCAAGAAGCTAAAGTTACACCCTGTATATCATCTATAAACTGAACGCTTATATGTTTCAGGCTTTTAAAAACAACAAGTCTCGGTTTTTGTGAAGTTCCCAATACTTTTCTTCTTAATCGAAGAGCTCTTTTCAATCTTAATTTTTTTCTGGACATTACTTTACTCATAATTTCCTACTCTACTTTTTACCAACAGTTTTTCCAGCTTTTCTACGGACATATTCGCCTACATAACGGATACCTTTACCTTTATAAGGTTCAGGCGGATAATAATCGCGAATATCCGCGGCAACTTGTCCAACCTTTTGTTTATCAATACCGCTTACGGTAATTACGTTTCCTTTTACTTCAGCTTTTATATCTTTCGGGACAGAATGGTTTATAGGATGTGAAAATCCTAAGTTCATAACCAAATTAGTTCCTTCCATTTTCGCACGGTACCCAACGCCGTTTATTTCCAACGCTTTAGAAAACCCTTTGTCCACGCCTATAATCATATTATTTATTAAACTTCTAACCAGTCCGTGAAGAGCTTTATTTTTACGCAATTCGTTTTCGCGGGTACAAATAATATTATTATCTTTTTGTTCAACTTTTATAGAGGGAGGAGCATCATAAGTTAGGTTACCTTTTACTCCCTTTACATTTATTGAAGCACCATTAAGCTGAACTGTTACTCCTGATGGTATTTCAATTTTTTTACTACCTATGCGTGACATCTTATCTAATCCTCCAGTTCACTACCATACATAACACAAAACTTCCCCGCCGATATTTTCGCGTTTTGCCTGTCTATCCGTCAGTATTCCTTTAGGAGTTGATAAAATCGCTATTCCCAAACCTCCCATAACTTGCGGTACAGATTTAGATGACGAATATTTTCTTAACCCCGGTTTGCTTATACGAGACAAATTGATTATAACAGGCTTATTTTCAGGGGTATATTTTAAATAGACCTTTAAAACATCCTGCGGTTCAGCTTTAATAATTTCGCTGTTTTCTATATAGCCTTCTTCTTTAAGGACACGAACTATTTCATTCTTAATTTTAGAAGCCGGTATTTCAACATTCTTATGCAGCGCGCTGCTCGCGTTACGAATTCTTGTTAATAAATCAGCTATTGGATCAGTCATTGTCATAATATAAAATCCCCTGTCTATCTGTCTATTACCAGCTTGCCTTAATAACGCCAGGAATTTTACCTTCGCTGGCAAGTTTTCTTAGACAAATACGGCATAATTTGAATTTACGGTAATATCCACGGCGACGCCCACAGTTTAAGCATCTATAATATTTGCGAACCTTAAATTTAGGTTCTTTTTGTGATTTTTCTACAAGTGCTTTTTTAGCCACGCTTACAGCTCCTCTTTTATTTTAAGTTCTACCTAAGCGCTTTTAGCGAAAGGGAAACCAAGTAATTTTAACATTTCAAATGATTCTTCATCAGAAGTGCCTGACAAGACAAAGGATATATCCATACCTTGGGTATGTTCGACTTTATCAAGATTAATTTCGGGAAATATTGTCTGGTCATCCAATCCCATTGTATAATTGCCAAATCCGTCGAAAGAAGAATTAGGAATTCCTCGAAAATCCCTAATTCGAGGTATCGCGACATGTATTAGTCTCTCTATAAACTCATACATTTTTTTACCTCGTAATGTAACTTTACAGCCGACGGGCATACCTTCTCGTATTTTGAAACCGGCTATACTCTTCTTAGCTTTTGTTACAACAGGTTTTTGTCCAACTATAACTGCGAGTTCCTTAACGGCAACATCAATCAGCCTGGCTTCTTTTGACCCTTGCCCAATACCCATATTAAGAACAACTTTTTGAATTTTAGGTACCTGTAATATACTTTTATACCCAAACTTTTTCATCATTTCCTTAACAACTTCATCTTTATATTTTTCGAATAACAGTGCCATTTTTATATCCTTTAAATTATATCGCCGCAAGTAACGCAAGTCCTGCTTTTGGTGCCGTCTTCACCGGCAACAGTACGGAACCTGACACCTTTTCCACATTTAGAACAATATAGTTTAACATTAGAGACAGCGACCGAGCCTTCCTTTTTAGATATGCCGCCTTTAGGATTCTGCTGAGTAGGTCTTTCATAGTGTGTCAGATAATTTATTCCCTCTATGTAAACCCTATTTTTTTCCTTTACTATTTCAAGTATTTTTCCTTGTTTGCCTTTTTCTTTTCCGGAAATAACCTGTACTATATCATTCTTTTTTAATCGTATTTTATCGGATTTATTCTGTCCCATTTTCTCAACCTTTTCTTATTATATAACTTCCGGTGCCAGAGAAACTATTTTCATAAAATTTTTTTCCCGTAACTCGCGGGCGATAGGCCCGAATATACGAGTACCTTTTGGATTATTCTGCGCATCAATTATGACAGCGGCATTTTTATCAAATCTCAGTATAGAACCGTCTTTGCGTCTAATGTCGCTTGCTGTTCTTACAACAACAGCTTTCTGGACTTCTCCTTTTTTAACAACTCCGTCCGGCATCGCTTCTTTTACCGCTACGACAACAATATCTCCAACACGCGCATAACGTTTATTATTAGTACCAAGCACTTTTATACATTGGACTTTTTTAGCTCCTGAGTTATCAGCTACTTCTAAAAATGTTTGCATCTGGATCATGGTATTATGAAACCCCTCTACCTTTATACACCTCTTTTAAGAATATTCAAAAGCCGCCATCTTTTATCTTTGCTCAGCGGACGTGTTTCCATTATTTCGACTATATCGCCTATTTTCGCCTGACAGCTTTCATCATGCACTTTATAATTTTTTAAAATTTTAATCACTTTTTTATAAATAGGATGACTGACTTTTCTCTCAACTTGTACGACAATGGTTTTGTCCATTTTGTCACTTAAAACTTTTCCTGTTCTCTTTTTACGTGAACCACGTGTTGTTGTCTGCGCCATATTATCAGAATCTCCTAACTATTTTTCTCATTAACAATAGTCAAAATGCGGGCTATTTCACGTTTAACAACGTGAATCCTGCCGACTTTTTCTATCTGTCCTGTTTTTTTCTGGATTCTTAAATTAAATAACTCATGTTTATATTCATTTAACAAATTATTCAGATCATCTGTATTTTTTTGTCTTAATTCTATAGGTTTCATTATTACAATTTCCCGTATTAAATTCTATGGATACTTCGTATAATAAACCGCGTTCTAATGGGAAACTTAGTAGCCGCAAGACGCATAGCTTCTCTTGCCAACCCCTCAGAAACGCCTTCCATTTCAAACATTATCCGTCCCGGCCGAACAACGGCAACCCAACCTTCAGGTGCTCCTTTACCCTTACCCATCCGAGTTTCAGCAGGTTTTGACGTAAAAGATTTATCAGGAAAAATTCTAATCCAAACTTTCCCTTTTCTCTTTATATGACGGGTCATAGCAACACGAGCGGCCTCAATTTGTGTATTTGTTATCCAACCTCGTTCAAGAGCCTGAATACCGAATTCTCCAAAATCAATATTATTGCCGCCTTTACTGTTACCGCTTCTGCTGCCGCGATGTTTTTTTCTATATTTAACCCTTTTAGGCATCAATGGCATTTTATATAACCCCCCCCCTATGCAGTTTCTTTTTTCTCAGGCAATTTTTCACCTTTACAAATCCATACTTTAACACCTATTGCGCCATATGTTGTCCGCGCTACATGAAAACCGTAATCAATATCAGCGCGCAATGTATGCAATGGGATTTTACCTTCTTTATAACCCTCTTTTCTTGACATTTCGGCACCGCCTAATCTTCCGGAACATAATATTTTAATTCCGTCAGCCCCGAGATTCATAGAGTTGGTTACTGCCCTTTTCATAGCTCTCCTATGCGAAACGCGTCTTTCCAACTGCATAGCTATATTTTCAGCTACTAACTGCGCGTTTAAATCGGGTTGTTTTACTTCCGTTATATCAATAAATAATTCTCGATCAGTATAATTAGCCAATTCACTTTTAATCCTGTCTATTTCAGCGCCTTTTCTACCTATAATTATGCCGGGTCTTGCGGCGTATATAGTAATCTTAGCTCTATTACTTGCACGCTCGATAACTATCCGAGGCACACCAGCGAAGCTCAATCTTTTCTTTAAAAATTTCCGTATTCTTAAATCCTCATTGAGCATATTTCCAAAATCTGCCTTACTGGCATACCATTTAGACTCCCAGTCTTTTGTAACAGTTACTCTAAAACCTATAGGATTAACCTTCTGCCCCATCTAAAACTCCTTTTATAAAGCCGGTTGACTATCGGCTAAAACAACAGTAATATGTGATGTTCTTTTTCTTATTTTATTTGCCCGCCCCATTGCCCTGGGCCTAAACCTTTTAAGCATAGGTCCGCCATCGACGTAAACCTCTTTAACCATGACATTATCAACATTCAAATCGCCTTCGGCGGATACTTCAGCGTTAGCTAATGCCGATTTCAAGACTTTCTCCATCATAAAAGCCGCTTTTTTATTAGTATATTTCATAATATCCAAAGCGTAACTTATTTTTTTACCGCGTATAACATCGGCAACCAATCTTACTTTCCTCGGAGATATCCTCGCAAATTTCCAAACTGCTTTCGCCTCCATTGAATATCAGCTCCTATATTTTAAATTAATTAATTTTTTCCGCCGGGATGAGACTTAAAAGTCCTTGTGGGAGCAAACTCACCCAATTTATGGCCTACCATGTTTTCAGATACAAAAACAGGCATAAATTTACGTCCGTTATGAACCGCAAATGTATGCCCAATAAATTCGGGAATAATCATCGATCTTCTCGACCATGTCTTTATAACTTTACGAGAAACGCCCATTGCTTCTACTTTTTTAACCAATTTATCTTCTACATATGGTCCTTTTTTTATGGATCTGGCCATTTTTTATTCCTTATATTTTTACTTTCTTCTTTTTACAATATATTTATCACTGTCTTTGTGAACTTTTCTTGTCTTTTTACCTTTTGTTTTAACGCCCCATGGAGTTACAGGATGTCTTCCGCCTGAAGATTTACCTTCACCACCGCCCATCGGGTGGTCAACCGGATTCATCGCTACGCCACGTACTTTAGGGCGTTTACGCATCCACCTTGATCTTCCGGCTTTTCCTATTGATATATTTTCATGGTCAATATTACTCACCTGTCCAAGAGTAGCCCTGCATTTGGTGGAAACTTTTCTAACTTCGCCTGAAGGAAACTTTAAAAACGCAAACCCGCCTTCTCTTGCCATTAATATTGCATAATTTCCTGCGCTTCTTGCTATCTGTCCGCCTTTACCGGGTTTCATCTCAATATTATGTATCTGGCTGCCCAGCGGCATATTCTCAAGCATCATGCAATTTCCTAACTCAACTTCCGCCTTATCGCCCGATATAATTTTAGTGCCTACCTTCAAGCCGTTAGGAGCTAATATATACCTTTTTTCTCCGTCAAGATAGATTAACAGCGCAATCCGAGCCGACCTGTTCGGGTCATATTCAATAGCAATTACTTTCGCTTCTATATTATCTTTATTACGTTTAAAATCAATTATCCTGTAAGTGCGTTTACAACCGCCGCCTCTTCGGCGAACGGTTATTCTTCCCGTATTGTTTCTTCCGCTTTTTTTAGGATTAGCAACACATAACGCTTTTTCGGGTTTACTTTTAGTGATTTCATCAAATGCTGAAACAGAAGCAAACCTTCTTGTGGGAGTTGTAGGTTTATATTTTTTAATCGCCATTGCTTATTTCCTCTAATTTATTTAGATAAATTCTATTTTATCGCCTTTATTCAATGTAATTACAGCTTTTTTCCAATCGGAACGTTTACCTGTTTTAAAGCGCATTCTTTTTCGTTTACCTAAAACATTAATCACATTAACTTTTTTCACGCCAACATTAAAAAGTTTTTCAACAGCATACTTAATCTCTATTTTGTTAGCGCTCGTATGAACCACAAAAACGTATTTATCTTCTTCAGCCATAGTCGTTGACAGTTCACTAATAACCGGTTCAATTATAATATCTGTAGCGTCTCTCATAACAACCCCTTAATAATAAAAAATAACCGAAATTTAATTTCGATTATATATATCTTAACCTATTAAATTTATTGTTTAAAATTAGCCCATATATTAATGGACAGATTTAATCTTGTCAATAATAATATTAGAGTTTTATTCGATTTTTTATTATTTGCAAAGCTTCAGGCTCAACAAGTATTTTATCACAATACAATAACTGGTATACATTCACATCTTGAGCCGTAACAGTTTGTATTCCTTTTATATTATTGGTAGATTTTATTACATTTTTATCTGACTGCTGTTTTATAATAAGCACTTTTTTATTATTTATTTTTAATAATTCTAAAAGATCAATTATTTTTTTAGTTTTTGGTTCATCAATCGCAATATTGTCGATTATTTGTATAGCTTCTTCATTAAACTTTTGCGAAATAACCGAAGACAGAGCTTTCCTTTTTAGTTTTTTAGATACCTTTTTGCCGAAATCCCGCGGCTGAGGTCCAAAAACAATTCCGCCGCCGCGCCATATCGGAGATGATACCATACCGGCCCGCGCTCTTCCTGTGCCTTTTTGCCTCCAAGGCTTATGGGTACTGGCTTTTATCTGGCTGCGGTTTTTGGTTGAAGCAGTTCCGGATCGTTGATTTGCTAAATACGCGACAACAACATCATGCACTGCTTGAGTACTTGGCGTGTTGTCCATAAATTCCTTATCTATTTTGTATGTATCAACGACATCGCCTTTTATATTATATATATTCAATCCGCCCATTACTTCTAACCCTTTCAATTATAAACAAAAGCCTTATTGTTTCTTTATTGCCTTCCTAACCTGTACAACTGCACTGTTAAATCCAGGAATAGAACCTCTTACAAGAATTACATTTTCTTGTTCCCTTACATCCACTACAATTATATTTTGAACTGTACTTCTAATGCCGCCCATTCTGCCGGGTAATTTAGTTCCTTTAAATACGCGCGCCGGGTCCGCGGCAGCGCCTATGGCACCAGGAGAACGATGAAACATTGAACCATGAGTTTTACGGCCTCCATGAAAATTCCATCGTTTGATTACTCCGGCAAAACCTTTACCTTTAGATTTAGCGGATACATCAACATATTCACCTTTAGTGAAAAAAGAAGCATTTAGTTGATCGCCGACATTATATTGTTCAAGCGTTTTAGCATCAGTTCTGCTTTCTTTGATATAACGCTTTGGCTCCAATCCAATTTTTGCAAAATATCCAGACATCGGTTTATTGACTTTATTTACTTTTATTTTGCCAAACCCAATCTGAAGAGCTTCATAACCATCGGTTTTTTTTGTTTTTTTAGCGAGGACAGTGCCTGTATTTATTTCAATAACAGATACCGGTATCATTTCACCTTTATCATCAAAAACCTTGGTCATACCTATTTTTTTACCTAATAGGACGACACTCACGTTAAACCTCCTTTTACATCCGAGAACCCATAAAAATTAAATCTTAATTTTAATATCAACCCCAGCCGGCAAATTAAGTTTTCTTAATTCATCTATTGTTTTAGCTGTTGGTTCTATGACATCTAAAAGCCGTTTATGAGTTCTTATTTCAAATTGTTCTCTCGACTTCTTGTCAACATGAGGTGATTTTAAAACAGTAAACCGTTCTATCTTAGTCGGCAACGGAATAGGTCCAAGAATTTTAGCGCCTGTACGTTTCGCTGTTTCAACAATTTCCTCTGTTGATTGATCTACTATCCTGTGATCATAAGCCTTTAATTTTATTCTTATACGTTGTTTATCCATTAAAAACTACTCCGTATTGAATTTTTACTCAATTATTTCGGTTACCTGACCGGCACCGACTGTTCGTCCACCTTCCCTGATAGCAAACCTTAATCCTTTTTCCATTGCTATGGGCGTGATTAATTCCACTTCTACACTTATATTATCTCCGGGCATTACCATCTCTACGCCTTCGGGCAATTTTAATGAACCGGTTACATCCGTTGTGCGAAAATAAAACTGAGGCCGGTAGCCACTGAAAAACGGGGTATGCCTTCCCCCTTCATCTTTACTTAATATATAGGCTTCGCCTTTAAACTTCAAATGAGGAGTTATTGTACCGGGTTTGGCTAATACCTGCCCGCGTTCTATTCCTTTTTTATCTACTCCCCTAAGAAGCAGTCCGACATTATCGCCGGCTTCACCGTAATCAAGCAGTTTCTTAAACATCTCCACTCCCGTGACTACTGTCTTTTTCGTATCGTTTATTCCGACTATCTCTACTTCTTCCCCTACTTTTATCTTGCCTCTTTCTATACGGCCTGTCGCTACCGTTCCGCGGCCAGTTATTGAAAATACATCCTCCACAGGCATTAAAAACGGTTTATCCACATCTCTTTTTGGGGTTGCTATATATGAATCTACTGCTTCCATTAACTTCTTTATTGAACCCGAACCTATTTCGCTCTCATCACCTTCCATCGCCTTCAGCGCTGAACCTTTTACTATTGGTATATCGTCGCCGGGAAACTCGTATTTCGATAACAATTCTCGTATCTCAAGTTCTACCAGTTCTATCAGCTCTTCATCGTCTACCATATCTACCTTGTTCATATACACTACTATCGCGGGCACTCCTACTTGCCGAGCCAATAATATATGCTCGCGGGTCTGAGGCATAGGTCCGTCAGCGGCGCTCACTACCAATATCGCGCCGTCCATCTGAGCTGCGCCGGTAATCATGTTCTTCACATAATCGGCATGACCGGGACAATCAACGTGCGCGTAATGACGGTTATCTGTCTCGTACTCTACATGCGCCGTAGCTATTGTAATTCCTCTCTCGCGTTCTTCAGGAGCGTTATCTATTGAATCAAAAGATCTCACCGTTGCTTTGCCTTCTTTCGCCAGCGTCATCGTGATGGCCGCGGTCAACGTGGTCTTACCGTGATCTACGTGCCCTATCGTACCGATATTCACATGCGGTTTTGTCCTCTCGAATTTCTCCTTTGCCATTTCTCTCTCCTTCTTTTTATA
>JAGGZS010000117.1 GCA_021161885.1 bacterium | reverse complement strand
TTTCAGAAATTTAGAAATTTTCCCTATACTTTTGCAACAACCCCATAATTATATAGCCGCAAACAATAATCCTGTTGATTACTCTCATATTTTTGTTAAAAAAGTCATAGATGGCGATACCTTTATATTGTCAACCGGCGAAAGAGTTCGTTTCATAGGGATAGACACCCCTGAGTTGTATGAATCGGATAAATTATATTATGATGCCAGGCGCTCGGGTGTGTCTCCCAAAAAAATTATGCGAATGGGCAAATTATCTTATAAATTTACTAAAAGGCTTTGTGAAGGTAAATATGTAAGGCTTGAATTTGACAATGAGCGGTTTGATAAATACGGGAGAATTCTCGCTTATATTTTTCTTGATGACGGCGCAATGTTAAATGAACGTATACTTAAACAGGGGCATGGGCTCGCGTATTTAAGGTTTTATTTCAGGCAGGATTACAAAGATAGATTTATAACAGCCGAAAATGAAGCGAAAAAATTAAAAAAGGGATTATGGAATATGTCTCCCGGATTAAAGGAGCTTGAAAGGTTAAGAAGATAATTTTTTGTTTTTATTCCAGATTTCTTCCATTTCCTCGATAGATGTATTTTTGAATTTCCCGCCTTTTTTTTCTAATGCTGTTTCAAGTTGTTTAAAACGGTTTATGAATTTGTCTACTGATTTTCTTGATAATTCTTCAGGGTCGAACTTTAAAAACCGCGCAAGGTTAGCCACGGAAAAAAACAGGTCGCCTATTTCTTCTTTTATATGTTCTGGATTATTGTGTTTTAACGCTTCTTTCGTTTCATCCAGTTCTTCCTGTATTTTATGGATTATATCTTCAGCCTGTTCCCAGTCGAACCCAACTTTTGCGGCTTTTTTTTGGATTTTATAAGCGCGAATAAGGGATGGAAGGTGTATAGGCACTCCATCGAGTATTGATGTTCTACCGCGGTGGTTTTTTTCCTCTTTTTTTATTTTTTCCCATTGGTCGATCACTTCATTTGATTTTTCTAATTTTACCGAACCGAAAACATGAGGGTGTCGCCTGACCATTTTTTCCTGGGAATTTTTTATCACGTCATATATGGAGAAGAGTTTTTTTTCATCTGCCATTTGGCAATGAAAAATGATTTGGAACAGCAGGTCGCCTAATTCATCTTTCATTTTTTCACTGTCATTTTCTTCAAGTGCCTCGATAAATTCGTAGACTTCCTCTATAATATATTTTTTAATGGAATTGTGTGTTTGTTCTTTATCCCATGGGCATCCGTCAGGGGAACGGAGTTTTTTCATGATATTAATCAGGGGTTCGAGAGAATCTTTTTTTCGCATAATCTTTTTTTTTAATTTTTAGGTTATTGAAATTGTTTTATTACTTTTGTATTATTCAGAAAGCAAATATTATCATATTGAAGAAGAAGTTTAAACGTATTTATTTTTGGGATAAGGAATTTCTAATGAAACGGGATAGGGACGGACTTAAAATTTTTCTTATCGTGTTAATTAATATAATTGTTTGGTGTTGTGTTTGCCGGGCTCCTTTTTTATGGGATGACGAGGGAGTTATTGTAAATAATATTTTTGTTAATTCATTAATAAGCGTTAAATTTTTTTTCAGTAAATCTTATTTTGATATTTTCGGCGAACTTTCTTATCGTCCGGTTGTAACGTTATCTCATATTCTCGATACCGTAATTTTTGGAAAAAATCCGGTTGCCGACCACTGTATAAATCTGTTAATTCATATATGCAATTGTGTCCTGTTGTTTTTAATTCTAAACAAATTTAAGTTTATAAATAATACGATAAAATTTTTCGCCGCAGTTTTTTTCTCGATACATCCTGTCCATTTAGAGACTCTTTTTGTTGTAGGGTATAGGGACGATTTACTGATGGGGCTGTTTTTGTTAAGCGCTTGTTACAGTTATATTTTATTGCGGGAAACTCGTAAAAAGCGGTATGCGGTGTTAAGCGGGATATTTTTTGTTCTATCTGTTTTTTCTAAAGAGACAGGGATTGTATTTTTGCCGATTATATTTTTCTCGCATTGGCTGTTTTTTAAAAATAAGGTTTTTAAATACAAGTGGTTTTATTTTTTTATTCTTTTGTTATCCTGTATTTTTTTACTGATACGATTTGTTTATATGCGCAGTGCTGATGAGTCTTTACGGTCTGTGGATTTTACTTTGCGCTATCCTTTGGCGTTTCGTCCGACGATAATTTTTTTGTCAGCCGCTCGAGTTTGTTTAGTTCCGTTTAATGTAATTCTTGATTATCATAATAAATCAACCTTAAAATTATTGTTTATACAAGGGTTAATTGTTATAAGCGTTTTGGTTGCGTTTTATATCTTCATAAAAAATAAAAAAAGTTTTTTATTCGCTTTGATAATTATTTTATTTGGATTGCTGCCGGTTATGAATATTTATCCGTTAGAAAATTTTTTCGCTAATAGGTATATGTATCTGCCCGCGATGGGGTTTTCCATTATATTGGCTATATGCGTAACTTCAGTTTGTCCGAAAAAGAAAAATATACAGCGTGTTGTTTTTTTACTGATTGTTATTCTAATGAGTATTGTTACGCAAAGAGGCGCTCGTTTTTTTAAATCAGACCTTGTTTTCGCTCATAAACTTCTTAGCGATTCTCGGTCAAACTATAAAGCTCTTAATTATTTTGGCACAGGGGAACTCGATAAGGGAAATCTTGGATTGGCGCAGGATTATTTCAGGCAGGCATTGGATATTAATGCAAATTATTATGAGGCTGTTTACAATTTAGCGTTGGTATATAATGAGAAAAAAGAGAACGAAAAGGCGTTTGAAACAGCTTCTTTTTTGGTTGAACTTAATCGCGGATGTTCCCATGGGTACAGGCTGCTTGGCGATATACTGTACTCTTCGGGATTGCTTGATGAATCCGAAGATTATTACAAGGAGGCTCTTAAAGTTAACAGATATGATATTCAGGCAGGCAATAATCTGGGCATTGTATATGAAGCGCAAAAGAAGTTTGATAAAGCGGCGGATATATATGTTGCTTTATTATCGATTTATCCTAAATTCGATTTGGCATGGTCTAATCTTGGAAATGTTAATATTAAGCGTAAAGATTACGGGTTTGCCGAGCGGTGTTTTCTTAGCGCTTTGAAAATTGAGCCCGGTAATGCGAAAACATGGTATAATCTCGGTAACGCCTATTATTATCAGAAAAAATATGCTAACGCTGAAAAATGTTATTCGGAGTCATCAAATATAGATAAATTTTTTTCCGATCCGCTGCATAATCTTGCTGTGGTTTGTATATCTCAGAATAAAAAAAATAAAGCGATAGAAACCCTTGAAAAATATTTACAATTATCACCTTCGGATAATCAAGCGGTTCAAACTTTGAAAAAGTTAAAAAAATCGGTTTATAATCGTCAATAATAATTTCAGGAATATTTTTTTAATAATTGCTGAAATACGTTCCAGTTTTCGAGTTTTTTTACTGCTTGTTCCGTAAAAATATCGTCCATATCGTCAACATCATATATAGTTACGTTTTTCCCCCATGCTTTCCAAGTATTAAACTGTTCTTCCGATTCTTTTTTAAAAAGTTCAAAAGTAGGTATGCCTGAAGTGCTTGCTATATGTGTCGGACCGGTGTCAAGCCCTATATAGAGACTGCATTTGCGGATTAATTCGGTTAGAAGTAAAATGTTGTTTGTTTGTCCGGCGAGGTTAAAAGCCCGGTCAAACGTTAAACGCTGAATAGCATCACAGCTTGGTATATCTAAAATAGGTGTTTTTCCTGTGAACCGTAATGAAGAACCTATTAAGATAGCTTTAAAATTGTAATTGTCAATTAGATAATTTATCAGCCTGCCCCATTTGAGAACGGTCCATAATTTGTCTAATTTTTTTGCGCCCGGATGTATGCACAGCAGAGGCGATTTTTTGTCTTTTTTTATAAGTGAGATTATTTTGTCGATTTTTGTTTTCATTTCATCTGTACCTTGATAATTACCCGGTTCAATACAATCGTCAATATTGAAGATTGATGTAAGCATTTTACGGTAAGTCGATAAGATATGTTCACCGTTGGCAGAGGATATGGTTTTATCGTAGAGGCAGCGCATATCAGGATGCGGGTTTATAGCAATTTTTGATTTAGTGTTGACTGATAAAGTTTCTTTTTTGTAGTTTGGCAGGGGCTGGAGATCTATGTAGAAATCGGATTGCCCTATCGTGTCATTAAAAAAAGATTTCGCTTTAGGCGATGCTTCATCCCAATTAGCGTTACTCATGAAAGATATAAATTCATTTGCGTTGATTATTTTTATATTTTGATGAATACTGCTGTAGAGTTCAACTCCCGCGTTCCAGCAAATAATAGAAATTTTAAGGTTTTGAATATGTTTAAATAGTGTCTGGACGATGGAAATAAAATAAACAGTATCACCAAGTCCTGCTCGGGCATTAATATGAATTTTCATGATTTTATAATTTTCTCCGATATATTAAATACGGTTAATTTTGTATAACAAAAATATAGTAGATGAAAGTTTTTATTCAAATTGTCTAAAATATTTTAATAAAAGTTATTGCTTAAATGTTAAAAATTTATTACATATTAACATTATGTTAAATTAAACAATGACATAAAAAAAGGGAAAAACTATGAATGAACCAAAAATTAAAAAAAATAGACGAAGTTTATGGTTGATCGACAAAGATATTCAAATGAAATTTATGGCTTTATTAACTATAATTGTACTTCTTAACTCTATTTTATTTTTGGGTGTTGTGTGGTACACGCTAAATTTGACGGCAGTCGCTACTTCGGAAGTAACTGTTCGTCAGCAAATTACAGTGCTTTTAATAAGTTTTCTGATAGTGATTTTAAACCTTGGGTTTGTTATTTATTTAGGATTAGTTACTTCACACAGGTTTATGGGACCTCTTTATAAGTTGAAAAAATCTATTGATGAGCTTGTTAAGGGCTCTTACGGCGGGAATATATCGTTCAGGGAGAAAGACCTTAAGTTTCGCCTTGCTAATGTGTATAACGAATTGTCCGCGGCACTGGAACAACGGGTTGAGGAAGACCTTTTTTTCGCGGATAAACTAAAAGAAAAAATTCGTGGCGGAGCCAATGAAATATCCGGCAGAACTCCGGCTTTCCTTAAAGAGATAGAGCTTGAACTCGATAATTTTAAAAAAAGTAAATCACAATTTTTAGAAAAATAAAAATATATGCCTCGCAAAAAATTAAAAATTGTACTTTTAGGACCAAGTTATCCGTTTAGGGGGGGCATATCACATCATACAACCTTATTGTATGAAAATTTAAAGAAGAAACACAATGTAGTTTTTATATCGTTTTTGCGCCAATATCCTAAATTTCTTTATCCAGGGCAAACCGATGCTGATCCAAGTAAATCAGCGGTCTCGACCGATGAAAATGTGCGAATTTTTGATTCCCTAAACCCTCTCAGTTGGCTAAAAACAGCGAAGAGAGTTGTTAAAGAAAAACCTGATCTGTTTGTTTTGCCTTGGTGGGTAGCTTTTTTTACCGTACCTTATCTTTTTATATTAAAATATGTTAAAAAAAATCCTGAAATAAAGATACTGTTCATATGCCATAACGTAGTTGAACACGAATCGGGACGGTTAAAACAAATTTGCGCAAAACTTGTTTTGAAACACGGAGATTTTTTTATAGTTCATTCCGGCGATGATAAACGGAATTTAGAATCAATCATTCCTGAAGCTAAAGTGCGCCAAACATATCATCCAATTTATGATGTATTTAAAAAACAATCGGCTTTTCTGCCTAAAAATAAGGCGAAAAAAAGGTTAGGCTTCAGTAAGGAAAATAATGTAATTCTTTTTTTTGGGTTTATTCGCCCATATAAAGGATTGAGTTATTTGCTTAACGCGATGGCGAACTTAATTAAAATGGATGATAACTATAACTTGCTAATTGTAGGGGAGTTTTGGAAAGATAAAAAAACATATTTTAATATAATTGATGATTTGGGAATATCCTCCCACGTAAAAATTATGGATAAATATGTGCTTAACGAGGATATCCCGCTTTATTTTTATGCCTGTGATATTGTAGCCATTCCTTATATATCAGCCACTGGAAGCGGTATTGCGCAGATGGCGTATGGGTTTGAAAAAAGTGTTGTCGTTACAGATGTAGGCGCTTTACCTGAGATTGTGGAGAACGGTAAAACAGGATTTGTTGTTCCCCCTAAAGATGCAGATAAATTGGCAGAAGCGGTAATAAAACTTTTTGAAAATAAAATATATGTTGAGTTTGAAAAGAATATAAAAGAAATTAAATATAAGTTTTCATGGGATTATTTTTCCGAGATAATTGAATCGTTTTTGCGATAGATAAAAAAAAGGGGAAACAATAAGCTGTTTCCCCTTTTTTAAAATATTCAAAATTTATAAAATTAAATATCTATAAGATATTAACCTTTAAGCTGTTCTAAAGTTTTTAATTCATCAGTGCTTAAAAGTTTGTCTAAATCTAAAAGCATCATTAATCTTTCATCGATTTTACCTACACCTAATAGGAATTTTGTGTCTATTCCAGATACGGTGGGAGGCACATCATCCATATTGCTGCTGGATAATCTAAGCACTTCTAAAACAGAATCTACAATAACGCCTATAGTTCTGTCTTGGACTTCAACAACGATAATGCGTTCGTTTTCTTTTTCTCCGCCTGGACTGATAGCAAAACGTTTTCTTAAATCAATAACAGAAACAACTGTTCCGCGTAAATTTATTAAACCTTCAACAAATTCCGGAGCTTTGGGAACATGAATTATATCAACTATCCGAATTATTTCTCGAACTTGTTCTATGTTCACTCCGTATTCCTCTTTACCGAGCCTGAAGGTAACTAACTGCAATTCTTTGGTAGTAGTTTCAGCTTGTTCCATTGCTCAAATATCCTCCATTTATAGGCTTAATTAATATATAAATTTAAAAAATCAGCATAATACTTTATTATAAGTTGTCGGAGTTATCGCAAAAAAGTTAAATTTTTTTTTTTTAATATAATATAATCGTTTTTTTATAAAATAATTTATATTAAATTGCCTCAATTATAGGTATTTCAAGTAATTGTTTGTATTTATTTGGTTTCTTGAAAAAGAGGTTTATTATGATAAATTAGGCATTATAGGCACAGGTCGTTTTTGTCGGTTAATTACTGCAATGGTGTAATTGGACAGTTACAGTTGACCCTGTTTTATAGAGCCTCTTGTTTATTCCGGCCATAGTT
>JAGGZS010000098.1 GCA_021161885.1 bacterium | reverse complement strand
GTCCAACCTCAACGCAATTTCACTTTAAACAAAAAAAATTATATAACGGATTTGAAATGAAAAAAATTTTGAAAGATTAGGCAATTAATATTTCTTTGGTAATTACCCCCGTATCATAATGAGCATCATTTTAAAACGCTTCACCGCTTTTAGCGAATGAGGTTTATTTGCCGGCATGATAATCATCTCGCCAGATTTTAAAGAATATGGTTTGCCGTCGATAAAAATATCCGCTTTACCATCTATAATATGCACTATCGCGTCAAAAGGAGCGGTATGCTCGCTTAACGCCTGCCCCTCGTCAAAGGCGAAAACCGTAAGTATTCCTTTTTCACTTTTTACTATTTCTTTGCTGACTACCGAATCGTCCTGATACGCAACCAATTCGTTTACCGATAAAATCTGTTCCAAAAATTTTTTCATTTTACATTCCCCTCCGATTAATAATTTATAAAAAAACAGTTTACTCAGAAATATTATTTTTTATTACAGATTTTAGTTCCTCAACTTTATCTAACATAATTTTCATAGATATTGCCGAAAAAAACGTTTCCGCCGCCTGAAGTTTTTCCGACGCTTCGGCAAACCTTTTCAGCTGAATAAGGGCATTAGAGTAATCGAGCATGATATGACCATACTCAATATCACTATTTTTTATTCTCCTATACCTGAGTGAATTTTCCAAAAGAGGGAGCGCTTTTTTGTATTCTTTAATAAAAATTTTATACTCGCCTTTGACAAAACTTACAAAATTTGAAAGCGGGATAGTGCTATGCGCGGCATGAGCTAATTTATCCATTATGTTTAACGCTTTTTCAGCGGCTTCTTTTTTATCGTTATGAATATAATAAATTATATATAACCCCCATATTTCAGCAAGCGGTTCGGTTAAATCGAGTTTTTGGGCTTGTTTCAGATTTTTGTCCAATAACGGCAGAATTTTCTCATTATCTTCAGTTGTAAGGTATAACCGTATTATCTGGTTGCGTACCGTTAACGCCCCTTCTATATCGCCTATCGCCTCTTTTAGATCACTTCCTTTAGTAAAATATTCTACCGCTTTATCGATTTTTCCTGACGAAATCGATGTAAAAGCCATATGTATTAAGGCAAACGACATACCCGATTTATCACCGACCTCTTGCCTTATAGCATAACAGTCGAAATAAAAAGCAAACGCTTTTTTTAAATCATTCTTATTAAAATATACGTTTCCAAGACCTGTATACGCTCTGGCGATACCTGCCTTCTCGCCTATTTTCCGGCTGACTTCAAGGCTTTTAGAATAATGTTCCTGCGCCGCATCAAAATCTTCCTTAGCAAGATAAACGTTGCCGAGATTATTATGAGATGCTGTAACCGCCGCCTGCTCGCCTATTTCCTCGCTGATATTTAAACATAACATATAATATTTTTCCGCGTTTTCGTATTCACCGCGATCATAATAAATGTTGCCGATATTATTGTATGAATAAACTATTCCCGACTTATCCCCTATTTCCTCACGAATAGCAAGACACTTTTCGAGATGATCAATGGCTTTGTTAAAATCATTTTTCCGGTAATAAACACTTCCAAGATTATTATATGAATTTGCGACAGCCCGTTTATCGTTCAACTGCAAAGATATCTCCAGACTTTTCACATAATAATTTATCGCCTGATTAAACATTTGCTTAGCATAATAAACCGTACCGAGATTTTTATAGGCTTCCGCCGTAACAAGAGATATGTTTTTATCCTCAAGACGATGAATAGCTTTTCGCGCTAATTTTTCCGACTCATTAAAATCACTCACCCTGAAATAAACATAAGACATATTAGTCTCTATATTGGCAAGTTCGCTGTCGCTGTCTGTTTTGGTTAAAGCCTTTTTGAAATTATCAAGGGCTTTTTCGTAATCAGCTTTTTTGACATACACTATCCCCAGATTTAAAAACGCCTCATATGATGCAGGCGCAAGTTCGCTTGAAAGAGCCAAATTTTTTAACGATTTCTCATACTCGCCTGTTATATGATAGAGTTTGCCGAGAGATAACAATATATTAATATAATCGTTTATATATTTTTCCTTATTATTATCCGCGAACAAATCATAAATTTCAATTGTTTTATTAAAATAAGAAATAGCCTCATTGGTAGCGTAAGACGCTTGAACTTTTCTCGCAAAAAGCATAACATATTTAAACGCTTTTTCCTTATTGCGGCTGAAATAATAATGTTTAGCAAGTTCCTCATAATGTTCCTCAATATCCTGCGGGTATATTTTTTCAATCACTTGAGCTATTTTCAGATGAAGCCGTTCCCGTTTGCTTTCCCTTAAACTATA
Source organism: bacterium (assembly GCA_021161885.1). Taxonomy (GTDB): domain Bacteria; phylum Auribacterota; class Auribacteria; order Auribacterales; family Auribacteraceae; genus JAGGZS01. The sequence continues at coordinate 2,644 of JAGGZS010000098.1, read as the reverse complement.
ATACAAAACTTCTCTCATTTTACAGTGGGTAAACAAGAATTTTTCATCTACTGCGGAAAAATCTTCCTTGATTATGTTGGCGTCCATTCCGCTGTCTAAAATATCCTGAATGTGCCCTTCGTTTTTATCTGCCGCGAGAGCGAGCAGTTTCAAAGAAAATTCCTGTCCCACAGCAGCGGCGATACGAAGCAGTTCCTGAAGTTCAGACGGAAGTTTATCTATTCTTTCAAGCACCAGGTCGCGGATAGACGAAGGCAGGCTGATTGTCTCTGCCGGTTTTAAAACAATCCTGCCGTCCATATATTCCAACATTTTATTTTCAATTAACGATTTAAGCAGTTCTTCCACAAAAAACGGATTGCCTTCCGTTTCATCAAACACCAAATCAACAAGTTCGTTAGGGTATTGAAGAGGCTTAAAGACAGACGATAAAATTTCCGCGACAGAATTTTTGGAAAACGGTTTTAAATGAATACGTTCCAACGTATGGATACGGCTTAACTTATGTATCATACTTGCCATAATTCCCCGCTCGATGTTGCCGTTCATGACTTCTTCAGGCCTATAAGTAGAGCAAACAAAGATATGGTTTTCGCAAGCGTTTCTCACAAGATAACTATAAAGCTCAAGCGATGCGCTGTCTGCCCAATGAATATCATCAAGGAACAAAATAACAGGGTGTTTTGATGATATCTTTTTTATAACCTGACAGATACCGTCAAAAAGGCGGTATTCGTCCTGAATAGGATCAAGGGCTAACGACGCGGAAATGCCAAGCCGTTTTTGGTCAAGGCTGGGTATAACTTTCAATATCTCTATTTTAGCTGATTCAGGAAGGCTTCTTAAAATGGAATAACCGTAATATTCGTCTCTCTCAATAAAAACGCTTAACGCATCTCTGAACGGTTGGTAAGGCATTGGGATTGATGTATCAAAACAGGTTCCTTTAAGGATTTGGATATTTTCTTTTTTGATGGCATTGAAAAACTCATCCATAAGCCGTGTTTTACCCACCCCCGCCTCGCCGGTAACAAGAGCAATCTGCAAACCGAACTCGGTTGATGTGCGGAACAGGTTTATCATATTCTGAAGTTCATCTGCCCTGCCAATGAATTTAGGTATTTTGCCGGCAAAAACCAATTGTGTCTTTTCTTCCGCCTCGTTCATATCGCCAATACAAACCCTGTTTCTTCCAGCTTGTTTTGCGCAATACAGACCTTTGTCAGCGATCTCTATTAACTCGGTAGCGGTTTGTCCGTCCTTAGGGAACGTAGATACTCCCACAGATACCCCGACTGTAAAATTACCGGCGCTTTTTGATCCGTTAAAAAGCAATTTCTGTGTTTCCTCAAGAATACGGTTCGCCACAGGCAAAGCGTCATGCTCATCTGATTCAGGCAAAATAGCGATAAACTCATCACCGGCGTAACGGGTAACTATATCCATTTCGCGCACACTTTTCAGCAGAACCTTGGATATCACCCTAAGCACTTCGTCGCCTTCAAGATGCCCATAGGTATCATTAATTTCCTTAAAATGGTCTACGTCTAAAATTAAAAGGGAAAACGGACGGTTATTGCGTTTGGATTTGCTGATTTCCTGAGATAACCTGTTGAAAAAATAACGTCGGTTGAGCAATCCGGTCAAATCATCAGTTATCGACAATCTTCTCAGACGCTCAATTTCGCTTATATCGTAATTATCTGGCACACCGTATGTCATAGATTATATTATAAAAATCAACCAAGTATAATGGAAAAGTTATGTTCGTTATGTTTTTGTTATTATCCATCAAAAACTTAAAAAAATCAATTAAAGATGTCTATGCCTTAGGCAGTATAATGAGAATATGCCCTTGCTCGTAACGCATCTTCGCTTTTTCGTAATTAACCGGACCCGGTAATTCAAGAGTATAATGTTTCATCAAATCAGGCTTACCGGTTAGCATATTCATAAAAACTTGTTCGACTACTAAAGTAACACCGTTTACCTCAAAAGAAATATTATCCAAATCCTCTTTTTTTAAATCCAATATAACAATATAATTGTTATCATCCTCATCAATAACCATTTTCAACATTACATCAGTCTGTGCGGATTTCTGAATTTCATTGCCCTTGATTTGATCGTTTATTTGTTCCGTAACAGACAAAATATCAGCTATTGCAGAGTTAATATCTATTGAAGCATTATCTATTTCCATATTCCCTGTAATATCCGTTGGAATAATCAATTTATCAAAACCAGTTGAAGTATCGGATTCTTTTTTATTATTAAGCCTGCCGATTATAAAAAAAACAGCTGACCATAAAATAATACAAACAGCTGCGAAAATCATTATGCTTTTCTTTGAGACAGATGAATCAGATTTCATGCAAACAACCCCCTGAAAAAAACTTATTTTATACTCCTAATAAAGCTATAATAACACAGTTCACATAGATTATCACACAATTATGTTAAGCGATAAAATAAATTTCAACAAACTTCTAAACAATTTATCGTTTTTTATTATCAAAAAAATTAATACAGTTGCCTTTAAATATTAAAGGTCTGGCAATAAAATAATCAAGCCGTATTTAAAAGAATTTTTTTTGTTAAATTTTGTTTGAAAAAAGATATAATAAACCATATAATAAAAAAT
>JAGGZS010000266.1 GCA_021161885.1 bacterium | reverse complement strand
TCTATTGGGCTCACAGGTATCAGTCCAACAGACAGACCATTGTCCCGAGACTTAAAAAGCAAAGAATTCCCCGCTGACATAGCCTCGCTAATAAAAGCCCTCCTGTCCTGCGCATTAGATAACACAGGCAAAGCGAAATCAAAATTATTCATATTAAGTTCTAATGCAATTGCCATACGGTTAACAAGAATTTGTATATCGCTGAACGATAAAATCGTATCTGTCCGGGCATCATATACGTTATTTAACAACGCAAGGATGTTTCTGCTGAATTTTGACTGGCGGACAGGTTCGGGAGAATCCATTATGATAGATCGAATAAAATCAGTCCATTTTTTATAGCCATCGTCAGAAAAACCGGTTTTAAAAGAATATAATGAGATTAGACTCTCATTTATCCGGCTTGATAAATCATCCGTAACCTCAAGTTGCGGATTAATTTTCGCCAGCAAAGCCAAAGCGAATTTATATTGTACGCCGTAAGAATTGCCAATGATTAAACGGGCAACATTAGAAGAAAACAAAGGAGCGTAATCAACCGGAAGTTTAAGTATTGCGCGGAACGCTTGTTCTACCCGTTTGTGTTCCTTATCACCTAAGCTAACAACATTAAGCAGATAATTTATTAACGCTGTTTTTTCCTGAGCAGTAAGCTGTGAAGAAAGAAGCAGCACAGCGTAATCCATATCCACCGCGTTAATATTAACGCCTATAATTTGTTTTAATATTTGCAGAGCCATAAACCCTACATTCTTTTGCGAAGAGCTGTTCATTTCACTAAGGTTAAAAGCTATCCGTATATTCTCCGCTATAGTGGTTTCTTCATCCAATACATCGGGTTTCGTATAAACACGTAACGCGTATCTGCCTGTTCCCAAAGACCGCGTAACCGAAATTAAAGAATTACCGGACAACGATATCTCTGCCCCCGGTTTAATCAATCCTGAATAATTTCCGTTAAGGACTGATGTTACGAATTGATCGATAACAGCCAATGATATGGTCGGCTCAAAAATTATAGTGTCTATATCAAGACTATTAAGGCTATTTTGGAACTCACCGGAAAAATCATCCGCCTTCATTTTATGTATCGTAAAAGCGCGCTCCGATGAATCATCAGATTTCATTAATAAGTTTTTGACAAGGAAAGATACTGTCCGCTTTTCTGTATCCTGTGATACAACAAACTGATTATCAGATGTTTTTTCAATAAATCCCATATCAATAAAATTAGCAATTATCCCCTTTAACTGATGTTCAGTTATATTTATTTCAGGCAGCCTGTTTTGAACATCTCTTAAAATTTGCGAAACCGTTTTTTGGGACTCAAAAATATTATCGAAAATCATATTCCTAACCAGAGCATACTGTTCGGCAAGAATATTATGTCCGTTAGGGGTATAAATTCTGGTTGTTACTCCGTTACTTAACCTTATAACTTCAAGTATATTATCCTGTATATCCGCGGGCACAGGCAATGAAACGCCTTTATCGGACAGAGAAACCTGAATTGAATCCGAAAGTCCCCGTAAAACAATATTTGCCGTAATTGTGGACGAATCGGCATCAATATTAACAGATTTTAAAGTTAATAAATCGCTATATTCCGTACGGTCTATAATAGCTGAGACGGCATCTAAGACCTGTTTTTCGAGCATCATATTAAACGCTTTCTGCTCGTCTTTGGAATACTGTGAACGAAGTGCAATCCATTGTGAATGCATAGCCGTGGTGGTGAGCAGAAGACGCAGTTTATCCGATAAAAACTGAGCTCGTTCAGGATAAACCAACGGAGCACCTGCCGTTAACCATGAAGCCATCTTTAATGTACTGACGCTCGCCACTAACATTTCGTCAAGAGGCGAATAATGGTTCTGAAGAAGTTCTTTGTATGCAATGGATTGGTAATCGCTGTCCATACGGGGAGTTATAACTACGTAGGAGATGTTTCTCCTTTTCAGCATCTCGGTTATACCGCTTGTATGAAACCCGCCGGCAACAAGGACTATTTTATCTTTATTTTCTTTGTCCATTAAATCAATCGTGTTACTGACTAACGCATCTTCACGTTCATAAGCGAATTTATAAAAATCTTCATATAACGATAACCCTTCTTCAACCCGAGACAAATCTGAAACCTGCTCAAAACCACAATCAAACTCTCTTGACTTTTTTGCAACATAATCGCAGATAAACGCAAAGGGATATTTTGATCGGTACTCATGGTATTTTTGTATCTCCGCGCGTGTTATTTGGAGTTCTGGAAATTTGCTAATTAAATTAAACAGATTAGAAATTTCATGCACAGTTAACTGCTGATCGGTCTGGATTAAATTAGCGTAAACCGAGTCTATAAAAACTTGAACCTGCTTAAGTATCCGGTCATGATTTATATTCCTGAACGTCTTAAGGTAGGATATATATTTCGCTAAATTTTTGAATCGGTCTAAACTGAAATTATTTTTCACAAACAATGATTCAAGATAAATATAAAAATCCTGCGGCGATACCTTTTGTGTCCGAAAAGCGATTTCTTTATTGAGAAGCTCTATTGCTTCCTGTTTGGACAACAATTCTTTGCTCAACATATTTATCGCCCTGACCCGTTCCACATCAAGGACATTAAAATTAATTAATGACTCCAGTTTAACCATTTTAAACAAATTGTTTACATACTCGAAATCTTCGTACTCGATGAGGTCGTTCTCACAAAACCTCAATAGAGACAAGCAAAAATCAGCGAAAGCTATATGTCGTTTGTTATAAGAAGATATCAAGTCGTCAAATACAAGCAGTTGTTCGCTGTAAACCTGTTTTTTTAATAGCCCTATATTTTTCCGGTATACTTTACAAAAATTTCGTATTTCATCCTGATAAGCTATCGACTGGACATAAGCGTTTAGGTTACTTCTATAAAGCTGTTCGCTTTCAATACCTTCGACTTCATATTTTTTTCCGTTAGCTTCAGAATCCTCTGTAATGCAATAATATTCCACCCCGTCGATTCTGCCTGTTTTGAGAAAATAATCACTGACAATATTTTTCGATTTAGTATCTGGAAAACTTGAAAATTTCGAGACGTCAATAGGTAAAGAAGCGCCTTCAATACCGATGAGTTCTGCATTATATTTTGAATTAAGGTGATCCAAAATTTTAGCCATATATTTTTGGGCAGAATAACTTGTATGAGTATCTTGTATGTGGATAACAAACTTTTTGCTTGCGGTTCCATCGTGCCTGTCGCGGACAGTACCTATTTTTTCCGGTAACGTAAATAATTTGGCAGAAATTTTACCCTCGGAATTCGCCCATAGAATTGAGCTGAACACCAAAGACTCTATTAAAATAACGCTGATTATTTTAAAAATTTTTTTATAGGGCTTAAATAAAAAATCATCCATTAAATTAGTCCTTATTTATAGAGAAAGGTAATTTTATTTTTATTAATTATACCATATTTTCAAGCTGTTTAGCAAGTGCAGCTAAGTTTATCTTAACTCTTTAAGCGCTAAAAATTTTTTAACCGTAACACTATCTGATTAGCACCTTGACTTGCAGAAAAAAATTATGTTAATTTATTTGCAATATTTAATTTAAACAAAAACGTTAATATTACTATCTTAAAAAGGAGAAAAAGCATGGCTGAAGATAAGAAATGCCCCACATGTAACGGAACCGTCGGAGAAAAAGGACATTTATGCACGCCTGTTAATCAAGATGGCGAAAAATGCGGCTGGTGCGGATCGCTTATTCCAAACGAACGGCATTTATGCAGTGATAAAATAAAAGAGCTGGCTTACATCTGCAACAGTTGCGGACGCACAGCGGTCAGCCCTGATTATTTATGTAAACCGGAAAAAATCAAATAATTTTTAAGAAATTCAATAAATTGATTTCACATACTCAACGGCTTTTCGCAAAGTGGATAAGGAAAACGGCTTTTTTTGTTCACGCATCTCTATAGACACCCAATTTGCGTAACTTAGCGATTTTAAGGCAGAGGCGCATAAAGCATGGTCAATTTCAGTCTTTTCCCCTACTTGCCCGAGCATGTGTTCGCTGATATGAAAATGTTTTAGATAAGAAAATCCTTTTTTAATAACAGCGCAGGCATCGTCATTGCTTAAAGCCATACAGGCGGTATCAAGATGAAGCATAAAACCCGGGCTGTTTACTCTTTTAACCAAACTTATCGCTTGGTCTGCGGTCGTAATAAAATCCGCGTTATAACAGACAGGGTTCGCTTCGATACATAAAAATACTCCGTTATCTTGCGCTTCTTTACCAAGAACTGAAAAAAAATCATAGGATATATCATCTATTTCCTCTTTCGGCAAATCACCTGCCAACCTGTTCTTCGGTGAGCCGAACACAAGAACTTTCGCTCCTAATTTTTGCGCCAATTCAATCATTGATTTCAAATAATCTATTGTATTTTGCCGTGATTTTTTATCTCCAAAAACCGTAAGGCTGGGTTTACCGTAAAGAATCGCCTGAAAGGCTACTATTTCTATAGAAAATTTCTGCCAGAAATCACGGTACCTTTTTATTTCATTATCAGTTGCTTTTAGAGGTTCCTGCCAAATTTTCGTAGGCGCTATTTCAATTCCCCTGACAGAATTTTTTTCCAAAAAAGCGGCTACTTGTTCATCTTGCTCAATCGGCCAGGCGATATTAGAGATCGATAACTTCATTTTTTAAAATACCCTTCTTCTCTGAGAAAAACTCTAAGGGATTCAATAATTTCCATCTTAGTATATATATATCCATCTTTTCCTCCATACAACTGATGGTATTTAGTTTTAAAATTATAATAGGGCGGCGGATAACTGCATATATTGGTAAACTCAAAACCAAAAGCCTCTTTTGCTATTTCATATATGCTTATGGGTTCCGCGGCGAAATTGATAACTTTTATGCCTGATTTAAGCGCTGTCTGTATATCTTTGCAAATATTGTCAAGATAATAAAACTGAAATACAGCTTGGCTATGGATTTTATCTATCTGATTATTGTGGATAAAATCGTAAATGGCGTTTTTCTTTAATCCTTTGCCGAACAATCCGGGTAACCTTACTATCAGGGAATCAAATTTTTTTTCTACAAACTGTTCTGCCATTAACCTATGTTTCCCGTACGGCTGAAGATTTTCCGCATCAATTATGCTGTCTTCATCCACACCATTAGTATCTGGATAAACGTCAACCGTTGATATAAGGATAAATTTTCCGCATTCAACTTCTTTTAAACAATCAAGAAGATTTTTTATGTTGTTCCAATCGTTCTGCGGTTCTTTGTTAGCCAACCATTTTACAGCGCTTATTCCACTGCATACAACCAAATCGTATTTTTTATTTTTTATTTCAAAAATATTTTTCGAGTTGTAAAAATCATCAAAATCAGACTGGGCGATAATGTTGCTTCCGACAAAACCTGTATGCCCGATTACAGCTGTTTTCATTTTCACTCCTTTTACGGATTATATTTTCCCAAACATGATGCCGCCAAAATTTTAAGTATTTTAAGGTTTCCCTTGAAAGGGCTTATTTTAGTCGGCACCTCCCCTGTATCAGGATAAACTCTTGTAACCGGCACCTCCGTTACCTTAAACCCAAGTTTAACTGCCCTTATTGCCAGATAATAATGCAGTTCGTAGGTCGAAAATATATCTCTAAACAGAGCCGTGCGTTTATCAATAAGAAATTTCCTGCTGTATGCCCTGAATCCGTTTGTCGTATCGGTATACCTAAACCCCGACGCCAAACTTATCAAAGGAGAATGCACTAATTTTATCCCTAAAAATCTGCTTAAAGGAAGATTTTTAGATACGCCTCCTTTAATAAAGCGCGAACCTTGAATATGGTCGTAACCTTCATCAAGAGTTTTTACAAATTCTTCTATAGCGCAAGGATCGTCTTTATTGTTGCCGTCTATCGTTATTATCCCTTCATATCCTTTTTTCAATGAATAATCAAAAGCCATTCTCATTTGAGCGCTTAATTTGCCTTTTCCGGTTTTTGTCAATAACACGGTTACGTTAGATGAAGAGACAATATCATCGGATAAGGACCCGTCGGTACTGCCGCCGTCCGCTATAATAATATCAATAAGACGAGCGAACGGCTTAATCGCGCCGAGAAATTTTTTTATTTTTTCACCTTCATTTATCACAAAAATACACACACAATATTTCGCGGATTTCTTCTTGAAAATTTTTGTATCGTAAGAAGGCACCTGCCAGTCATCAAAAAAATTTTCTTCATTCATAACAAATTAACTTTCAATAGATTTATCTAATACGTTTCTTCGTTGTTCGTCAGCCATTACCACAGTGCTGTCCAGTTCCTCAATAACATAATAAAGCGGACGCTCGATAGATTCCTCAAGAACCCGACCTACATATTCACACAACACGGTAAGTATAATAAAAATAAGCATAAACAAGGATGTTACCTGAAACGACAACGTAGTCCATCCCTCCATAACCCTGTTTTTAATCAAATTTACAACTATAATATAGCAGATGTAACTTAATGTGATAAGACAGCCCATTGTGCCTATAATAGATACAATACGCAACGGGAGCATAGAATTAGCCACCATCATATCGATCGCCTCAAGGAAAGATGCCGCAACCCCGACTTTAGGGATATTTTTATTTGACCTGCAAATTTGTTTGTATGGAAACAGCTGAACTTTGTATCCTATATTAGCCGTTAATATCCTGATGTACCTACGTTTCTGCCGTATTCTCGTTATGCTGTTCAGAGCTTGGCGGCTTAAAACCTGAAAGTACGACGCATTCTTATAAAAATTCAGTTTTAATATTTTTTCTATAAAAAAATAGAAAACAGGCTGAAAAAGTTTAGCGAGAAAACTTCTCTTAACTTTATATTCAGCCGTACCGACAATAATCCCTTTGCCTTTTCTGGCTAAGGCAATCATTTCAGGTATCTTTTCGGGCGGGTCTGTATTGGCATCCATTATAACGACAAAATCGCCGATTGACGATTCAAGCCCCGCAGTCAAAGCAAGCTCAACACCGAAATTCTTTGATAACCTTATTACCCTTATACATTTTTCCTTGCTAAGCAGTGCGTTTATTATGTTTAAGGTATCATCTGTGGAATAATTATCGACTAATATAATTTCATAGTTTTCATAATGCTGTTTAAGAATTTTCGCGAGGTCATTAACAAACCCTTCTATAATATCGGTGTTGTTTCTTATTGCCGTGATAACAGATACAAAACAATCACTTTTAGACATTTTTTGTTATCTCCTTTTATTTAAACATTAAATCTATTTCATAAGCGACATCATAGATATTATCTATTTTTCCACCCATTATGGTATGAAAATTTCGTAATCCCGCGTTTTTTCTGAACAAAATAGGTCTGCTGTCGTCTACTTCACTAAGGGGCAGAACGGTTTTCACTTCCCATATTGAACCGATATATTTGCTTTTTCCTATTGACGGCAAATAACGCTGTGCATCGTGAATCATATAAGCTAACCTGGTCTTTCTGGATATTTTATCAAACATATCATTAGCATTAATGTAATTTTCAGCTTCATCATACCAAGTGAATTGCGGAGTATAGCGCACATGGGAAAGAGTATGCAGTTTTAACGGCGGAAACGGCATTGTTGAAAAAAAAGGACCGCACATTAAAGTAATCCCTAACTTTTTTAATTCATCAGGGACATCTATAACCGCCATTTCCGTGAATTCGTGTTTAAGCGGGATTAAACCGATGTTTGAATTGTTATTAATATAATTTATCTGCGAATAAGTACAGTTAAAAACTTGCCCGGCAATAATTTTTATTTCCTGATTGTCTTTAATTAAAGTAACCTGTATTTTATCTGAATTATATTGTTTTACGTTTACGGCTTTTGTAAGGACTTGTTTATCCACGGCAGAGCGATTTAATTTATCAACCATAATATTTTTCAATATGTTGGCGTCAAAGGCGTATTCGCGCGTTAAAAAAACATCTTTTACAAGATCTTTATTAAAAAGGTTTTCATACTTCTTAGGTGCTCGCCGAATAGGCGCACCTATTCGGCGCATAAATATTTCAAACTGGGATGCGGTAACTTTTGATAAAAGCCGGGGCACAGCGTAAATTTTATCAAAATCTTTTACTATAGACGGCTCAAACTCTTTTATAAACCTCGGAAAATTTAATCTTGACCGCAAAGCTGTAAGAATACTTCGCGGATAATGGTATCCGTTATGAACCCTCGCCTGATTGGAATAAGAGGCTCTTTGCATAAAATCATCGTTTTGTTCGCAAACAAGTATTTTTATAAAAAATTTGCTAAGATAATTAGCTATATAAAGACCAAAAAAACCGCCTCCTATTATAACCGCGTCATACTTATCTTTCATAATTTCCTTGGATAAAATTTATGGAACATTATAATATACAATACAATATCTTAAAATTTTTCCAATGTCAAAAAGTTTAGAGAATGAAAAAATTATATATTTTCCTGATAATTTCAATTATTTATGTTGTTGTAACGCTGGTTAACGGCAAAACATCATCTTTTTTCGAGCATAATGTTTACGGCTCAAAATATTACGCTAATGTATGGGAACACTTGCAAAAAGGTGATTTTTATATAGATAAAAAATGTCTTCCATACGAAACATTTATAACACCGGACAACAAACGCACATCTTATTTCGGGATAATGCCGGCTTTCATACGCGGTTTTTTTGATCCGTTTATGGATATTTATTCCATAAATTTATCCAATTTGTCTATCCTTATCGCAATAATTCTTTCTCTTTTGAGTATTTTTCGCACCGCAGTCAAACTAAATCTCCATAAAGGAAACACCCGTTTTCTTCTTATGTTCAGCCTAATAGCAATAATATTCGCAAGTCCCCTCACATATAACTTTACATGGGCATGGCTCTATCATGAAATTTTAATATGGGGATTCGCTTGGACAACCATTTTTATGTCTGCTTTTCTACTATGGGTATTCAAAAAAGACACCGAACGAAATATTCTAAACGGGCTGATTATGGGGGTATCTGTCGGATTAGCTGTTCTATCCCGCCCGTCAGTTGCGCTTACAGCGGCTATTGCATACGGATGTTTATGTGTATACTCATTATTATTTTCCTTTATCAGAAGAAAACAGGTTAATGAGCTGAAAACCTTATCTTACGGCATAATAATATGCGCTTTATGCGCGGTTTTAACATTAACAATTAACTATAAAAAATGGGGGAACCCTCTAACTTTTATAAAGATGGAACAGCATGAAGAACTTATACATCAAGATAGAGCTAAGGCATTTATCAATAAAACAGGGTATTTTAATCCTAACCGATTCGGATATTCACTAATTTATTATTTCATGCCGAGCAAAAACAATTTCAAAACAACCTTTCCTTTTTTTCAGATCGATTCGGAACTCAACATTATGAAAAATCATCCCCATTACGATTATATTGAAGGATCAAGAATGCCTTTAACTTTATGCGCACTGTACCTTTTATTAATCTCTACCGCATCTTTTTTTATCATGAAAAATTTCAACCGTAAAGAAAAACTTTTTTTGCTTTTTTTTATTTTGGGCGGATTAGCAACATCGCTTTCCCTGATAGGCATATACTGCCTCGCTTTAAGATATTCGCTCGATTTTATGCCGTTTATAATATTCCTTAATATGATTTTTTTAATCGGATTAAAACGGGGAAAAATTAATAGAACAGTTCTAAAAAAAATAAACTTAACCGCTTTGTTTGTATTAATTATTTCGGTTTACATTTCAACTTTAACAATGTTCAATTACAAAATTTTCAACTGGGGCATTCCATGGATTACAAAATTTAAAATAGCGGAATTAATAAATTATATCCCTTCAGGCAAAGAAGTCCTTTGGATAAGAAACGGAAAAAAAACAAAACACGAATTTTATAT
>JAGGZS010000034.1 GCA_021161885.1 bacterium | reverse complement strand
TTATAAACATGTTATGTGAAATTATATAAAATAGATTGGATATGATTGCCTGATAATTTTTCACACAAAAGGTGATATAGCGCTCTATTATGATACATTGAAACTATAAGATTCCTGAACAAAATCAACGGTAATTTTGTCGCCGGCTTTTATTTTTTGTTCAAGCATTTGTATTGCCAAAGGATTAAGTATTTCTTTCTGGATTGAGCGTTTAAGCGGACGGGCGCCGAATGCCGGATCATAAGCCTCTTGAGCAAGATGGGTTTTAGCTTTATCCGTAAGCGTTATAGATATTTTCTTTTCTACAAGCCGTTTCGATAATTTTGTAAGCTGTATGTCTATAATTTTACTTATGTTTTCTTTGGTTAAACTGTTAAATATAATTATTTCGTCAAGCCGATTTAAGAATTCAGGTTTAAAATAGTTGTTAAGCATATCCATAATCTGTTTTCTGATTTGTTTTTTTTCATCTTGCGCGCTATGCCGCAAAAGCAATGAACCGCCTATATTTGAAGTCATAATAATAATGGTATTTTTAAAATCAACGGTTCGCCCTTTGCTGTCGGTTAAATGCCCTTCATCGAATATCTGGAGAAAAATGTTGGCTACATCGTGATGTGCTTTTTCTATTTCATCAAATAATATTACCGAGTACGGTTTGCGTCGAACTGCTTCGGTAAGTTGTCCGCCTTCATCGTAACCCACGTATCCGGGGGGAGCTCCGACCAATCGGGCGACAGAATGTTTTTCCATATATTCGCTCATATCGATTCGTATCATAGCTTTTTCGTCATCAAACATAAATTCGGCGAGCGAGCGGGCAAGTTCGGTTTTGCCCACACCGGTAGGACCTAAAAATAAAAATGAACCTATCGGGCGGTTTGGGTCTTGTATATCCGCTCTTGCCCTTCTGATTGCATTAGATATAAGGGAAATAGCATTATTCTGCCCGATTACCCGAGCGTTGAGCAGTTGTTCCATCTTCAGTAATTTATCTATTTCCGGTTCCATCATTTTTGAAATAGGTATATTTGTCCATTTGGATACGATTTCGGCTATATCGTCTTCGTCGACTTCTTCTTTAAGCATAGTTACGTTTGACTGCAGGTTAGACAATTTTTTGTTCGCCTCCTCAAGCTGTTTCTGGAGTTCAATCCGTTCTCCGTATCTAATCTGGGCGACTTTTTCCAAGTTCCCTTCACGTTCAAGGAGCTGTTCTTGGTTTTTTAAGGTTTCCAAATGTCCTTTTATTGACCGAATTTTTTCGATATATTCTTTTTCCTGTTTCCAATGGACTTTCAGCCGGTTGCTTTTTTCTTTTAATTCAGCCAATTCGCGTTCAAGTTTTTCTAATCGTTCTTTTGCCTGCGGGTTTTTTTCTTTACGCAAAGCTTGTTTTTCTATTTGTATCTGCATTATTTTTCGTTCGATTTCATCTATTTCAGTTGGCATACTGTCTATTTCGATACGCAATTTAGATGCGGCTTCGTCTATTAAGTCGATAGCTTTATCCGGCAGAAACCTGTCTGTTATGTAGCGGTTGGATAAAACAGCCGCTTGAATTATAGCGTTATCTGTTATTTTAACTCCGTGATACACTTCGTATTTTTCTTTTAGTCCTCTTAAAATAGATATGGTATCGTTCACATCGGGCGGGTCAACCATAATCAGTTGAAAACGCCGTTCTAAAGCCGCGTCTTTTTCGATATATTTTCTGTATTCGTCAAGAGTAGTCGCGCCGATACATCTTAGTTCCCCCCTCGCGAGAGCCGGTTTAAGCAAGTTAGACGCATCAACAGCGCCTTCCGCCGCGCCTGCTCCGACGAGCGTATGAAGTTCATCAATAAAAAGAATTGTTGTCCCTTGCGCGTCTTCTATTTCTTTGACAACGGCTTTCAGCCTGTCTTCAAATTCGCCTCTATACTTTGCTCCGGCGATTAGAGAACCAAGGTCAAGGGCGATTAAGGTTTTATTTCGTAAACTTTCGGGCACGTCCCCGTCCACTATTCTTTGGGCTAACCCGCCTACAATGGCAGTTTTGCCTACGCCCGGCTCACCGATAAGAACAGGATTGTTTTTTGTGCGTCTTGATAAAACCTGCATTAATCGCCTTATCTCGTCGTCTCTGCCTATTACAGGGTCAAGTTTACCTTTACGGGCGCAATCGTTAAGATTAATCCCGAATTTTTTTAAAGACTGATATTTGCTTTCCGGGTTCTGGTCGGTTACTGTATGGCTGCCGCGTATAGATTTTAAAACTTCAAGAAACCTATCGGGAGTAATGCCGTATTTGGAGAATAATTTTCCGGCTTCGGATTTTTTGTTTTTTATCATAGAAAAAAGGATATGTTCAGTGCTTATATAGCTGTCATTGAGGTTGGCGGCTTCTTTTTCGCAATTATCAAAAATATTTTGCAGTTCGTTTGAGATATATGCGTTTGCCGATTGACCATATATTTTCGGCATTTTTTCCAAGAGGGCTTTGCAATCAGCTAAAATTTTATCAGGGTAAACCTCAAGTTTTTTTAAGATTGGTTCGGCTAATCCGTCTTTTTGTTCGATCAAGGCAGTAAGGAAATGAATTGAATTGAGTTCCTGATGGCTATATTCGCGCGCTATTTTCTGGCAATCCTGAAGCGCGTCCTGAGTTTTTATGGTTAATTTATCGAATCTCATGGCAAAACACCTTCCTTTAGTTCAGGTTAAGAGCATATAACTTTTCAATGCGTTGTTCGGTTGTAGGGTGTGTCCTGAAAAGGGATGAAAGAAAATTTTGTTTAAACGGATTAATTATAAATAGATGCGCTGTTGCCTGAGCACCTCTCTGAAACGGTTTACGCTTAATATTTTGCTCAAGCTTTTCTAAAGCGACAGCCAAACCTCTTGGCGAACCTATTAATTTAGCGGCGCTGGCATCGGCTTGGAATTCTCTTGACCTTGAAATGGCCATTTGGATAATTAAAGCGGATATGGGGGCTATTATTGACATAACAAGCAGTCCCATAACATTATCATTTCTTCGCCTGTTGCCGCCCGCGAATATAAAAGCGTACCGCAACATAGTTGCAATAAGACTTATGGCTCCGGCTATCGCGGCGGCTATTGTGCCGATTAGAATATCACGGTTTTTCACATGGCTTAATTCATGGGCAAGCACCCCTTCAAGTTCTTGTTTGTTGAGGATACGCAAAATTCCCGACGTAACGGCAACCGCGGCGTGCTCGGGATTGCGTCCGGTAGCAAAAGCGTTAGGCGTATCTTGAGGCAGAATATAAAGTTTCGGCATAGGCAGATTTGCTTTGGCGGTTAGATTGCGCACGATAGAATAAAGTTCCGGCACCTGAGTTTCTTCTGCGGGTTTGGCTCGATACATTTTCAGCACTAATTTATCGCTCCACCAATAACTTGCGAAATTAATAACAAGCGCTATGACAAAAAAAGACATTGCTCCCCCCGCTCCGCCTAAATAACTGCCCATAAAAACAAGCAGAATGCTAAGTAATCCTAATAGTAAAGCTGTTTTTAAGGTATTCATAGAAAAAACCTCCTATTTTTTAATTGTACTAATTAAGATACCATATTATAGACCATTTATCATATTTTTTTTAAAAAAATTGTATCTTGCTTATCATCAAAGATTTTTAGTTAAAGCAAAAAAAATATTTATGGGAAATTATTTTTAGAGCGGGTCAAAATGTCTCATATGTGTCTATATTAATGGGCACAATTTGATGACAGGAAGTATCAGGAAACCCCCTGTTTCGGACTTTTTTCATCTGCGGTGTTGAAGTGTTTTATGGGTTATTTTCTGATCAGGAAGAACAAGCATTCGCGCAAATATCCTGTTTTTGAAAAATCGCACCGGATAATGACTCGAGCACAGTAAAAAATAGATACAAAAATATATTTTTATACTTTAAATTTTAACAACACAGTTGAAAAAATTAACATTACTT
>JAGGZS010000202.1 GCA_021161885.1 bacterium | reverse complement strand
TATACACATCGATTATGTGCTTTACGCACTAAAGCACAATTTTTGTTTTCCAACACATCATTAATAACAGATGTTTTTATATTCATCAAAAATTTTACCTTACGGATTGTTCAAAAAAAAAATTTTTTATCCGGGCTGGGATTTACCGTTATTGCTGATTTCATTTTTTATTTGTGTACTTGAATGATTTTTATCGTCTCCGACAATGGCTATTTTGCCCCCATACGACAAGACCGTATCTCTTTCAGGCACAGTCCGGCGGGTATAATCCGTTCCTTTAGCGTGAATATCGGGTTTGAGTTCTTTTAATATCGGATCAACGCTCTTATGGGAAAAAAGCAGGATATAATCTATATACTCAATAGATTCCAAAATTTCTACCCGTTCATCCTGCGGATAAAACAGGCTTCGGCTTCCTTTGTTTACAGCTACCGACTCATCACTGTTGACCGCAACGATCAAAACGTCGCCCAATGCTTTTGCTTCACGCAGACACCTTATATGCCCCACATGGAGAATATCAAAACAGCCGTTTGTAAACACAACGGTTTTGCCGGATTTTTTAAGTTCGCCGGTAATTTGTTTCAGTTCGGATATATCACGAAGTTTGTTCATCCATACACCTCAATATAAAATCTTTCAATTCATAGCGCGAAGTTGTGGCAGTACCGCTTTTCATGACTACAATCCCCGCAGCGTAATTAGCTATTCTTGACGCTTCCTCACAGGTTGCGCCCGCAAGCAGCGACAACGTAAAAACGCTTACCACCGTATCGCCCGCGCCTGTAACATCGGTTACGTCATCTGACCCTGATATAGGTATTTTTACAGATTTTTTATCTTTTATATAAAAAACCATTCCTTTGTTTCCGCGGGTAATGAGCATACCCATACTGGGCTTGACCAGTTCCATCAGTTTATTGCCTACCCTGTCGAAATCGGGATTATCAATATGTTCAAAACCGACAGCCCTTACAGCCTCCTGCTCATTGGGGGTTATTACGGATACACCCTTAAATTGAGCGAGCCGATGATGCGAGTCAACAATAACCATTTTCGTTAAGGATATTTTTTTTATATAATCTATAATCGCCGGAGTAAACAGGTCGTAGTTGTAATCGGATACAATAAGTCCGTCGAGTTTTTCGATCAATGCGTCAATAATTTTTATGATTTTTTGTTCCAGTTCTTTATTGATACTCATATTCGGGTCGTAATCTATCCTGACAACTTGTTGTTTGGATGTATGCGAACCGCCTGCCATAACCCTCATTTTAGTTATGGTGTTGCGTCCGGTTATTGCCGGAATTCCCGAAATATCCACGCCGTTTTCCATAAAATAATCAAGCAGTTTTTTACCGTTATCATCATCGCCTACGAGCCCGACAGGATAAACATTGCCGTTGAGTTTCAATATATTGTTGACCGTATTAGCCGCTCCGCCGGGAACCACTTTCTGATATTCGTGTTTGACTATAACAACCGGAGCTTCACGGGATAACCGGTAAGGCTGACCGAAAATAAACATATCTGCTATCATATCGCCTATGACCCCGACTTTGATTTCAGCAAATTTATCGATTATTTCACAAAATTTTTTATATTGCTGATTTTGTTTCATCTATATTGTCCCTTATTTTTTTGCTGTTATTAAGCAATTTATCCGCGGCAGATAGAACATATTCCGGCTTAACCGATTTCATACACTGATGATTGTATTTGCAGACACGCAAACGGCAAGGTCCGCAAACCGGAATTTTCTTTACAATAACTTCGTTTTCAAACTCGTTAGATGTTAAATTCGAGTCGATAGGCCCCATTACGGTTACCGTAGGCACAGAAAAAGCCAGCCCGAAATGGCGAGGTCCTGAATCATTGGTTATCAATAAAAAACATCTTTTTATCAATACTTTAAGTACGCCTAACGGTATAATTTTGTCAGTATATAAAAAACATTTATTTTTCATTAACGATTTTATTTTACCGGCTATTTTCTGTTCGCCGGGACCGAAAAGAACAATAACCTTATTTTTAGGGTTTTCAGCGAAATAATCGCCCACTTGCGCGTAATATTCAGGTAACCAACACTTTGCCGATCCATAAGCCGCGCACGGGTTCAAGGCGATTAATGTATCCGTCTTACTTATACCCAAATCATTTAAAATATAAAGCGCCTCATGTTTATCATCTTCGGATACAAAAAGTTTTGTTTTGCGTGATATATCATTCAGCCCGATTATCCTGCCGATTTCGTTGTAATAATCTATCATAGGCACAGGCGCAATGCGTCCATTTTCTTTTTTAGGTTTTATGCCCGCTGTCAAAAACAAACTTCTGCAGTCACGCTTATACCCTATCCTGTAAGGCACACCCGCGAGATACATCATAAACGCCGACTCAAAAGAGTTTGTCAGCAGAACCGCAAAATCAAACGACCCTTTTCTAATAATTTCCACATTATTAAAAAACGATACAATTTTAGACTTTTTTGTTTTGCGTTTAGTTTTATCCAAATACAAAAAACTGTCGAACCACGACGCCCCGCTGTAAACTAAATCGGTATTTTTTTTCAGCATAGCGCTTATGTGCGCTTTCGGGAACGCGTTGCGTATTTTATCTATGATAGGCGTTGCCATTACAGCGTCACCGATCCAGTTAGGACATCTGATTATAATTCGTTTGGGTGTTTTCTTAAAAGTTAAATATTTCAACCGATTTTAATCCTTAATCCAATCTTTTCCTGAAAAACAATATTTGCTCATCCAAAATAGAAAAAAATCATTTTAGTAATTTTTCTATATATTGTCAATGAACGATAACTTCAGCGCACACCCGCAAGACTATTTTATATATTTTTAGAACTAGAGAAAGATTTTTTCTTTGTACTTTTTTTAATAAAAAAGTACCAAAAAACAGATCAATTATTGCCCGCACCGTCATTGTGAATACTATAAATTCAAACTAATTAAAAATCAATAACATATCCTTCAAAATCAGAAGCAGGCACAAATTCAAACCGTTCATATATTTCAAGCAAAACATGTTTTTTGAGATATTCTTTTTGAGCTTCTTGTCCGCCCTGATTTTTCAAATAGTCAGGAGGTTTTTGT
>JAGGZS010000277.1 GCA_021161885.1 bacterium | reverse complement strand
TCTAAACAGACATATTCCTATTACACTTAAATTTTAATTAAAATCAGAAAGGAATTTTAATGAAAAAATTTTTATCTATGAAAACGCTATTGTTATCAATTCTTCTTGTTTATATCCCTGTATCCGGAATAACCGCAGAAAAATTCGTAATTGATAATTTTGAGGCTAAAACAAATGCCTTGTACTCAAAATCCGGTATTTACAGCAAATCCCCTAGCGAAGCGAAAAAAGGCAAGTCAAAAAAACAAAAATTTAACGGAGAAAAATCTCTTTTTATTGCATATAAAAAAATGAAAGAAGGCTGGTGCGGATATTATGTTGAACTTAAAACAGGTACAAATTATTTTGACTCAGCCAAATACGGCAAAATAACATTCATGGTTAAAGGCAAACGGGGTGAAGAAAATTTTCAGGTTGGACTTGCCGATAAAACATGGTTTGAAATGGAAGATTCCGTAAAATCAGATGATATAGGCAACTATCTTCCCGAAGGAAAAATAACCACTCAATGGCAGAAAGCTGAAATCCCCCTAAAAATATATGTTGATAAACGGGACGGTGACTTTGATTTAACCAAAATTGGTTCAATCGCCATATGTTTTGAGACCTCTTGTTTTCCTGACGGCACGGGCAAAGGGGTTATTTATATCGATGATTTGACGTTAGAATAATTTTTACCCCAACTTAAAGGGAGAAAACAGATGTCTACACGTGTAAAATTTTTAAGTTCGCTTTTTTTGCTGATGTTTTTATGCAGTTGCAGCTCAAACCTTTCAAGCGATCAGGCTGATGTCGTTAACGTTACCGATAAAAACCAGACTAATGTCGCTATTACAGTTTATAATAATAACTTAGGGTTGGTAAAAGATACACGTGAAGTTACTTTGGATAAAGGAATTTATAATGTTAATTTCAAAGATGTGTCCGGTCAGATAATACCTTCGTCAGTCCATGTTAAATCTCTCGATACCCCTGATGACTTTTTTATTCTTGAGCAGAATTATGAATACGACCTTATCAATGCCGATAAACTTATGAATAAATATGTGGGTAAAAAAATAAAACTTATTTTTAAAAGCCGGTATTCAGGTGAAGAAGAAGAACGTGAAGCCCTGCTTTTAAGCAATAACAAAAACCCCATCTACAAAATTGACGGCGAAATTCATCTGGGGTTCCCTGGCAGGATAATTTTACCTAAAATACCTGATGATCTGCTTGCTAAACCTACTCTTGTGTGGCTTATTGATAACAAAAACGATAAAAAACAAAAACTTGAGGTATCTTATCTAACAGATGGAATTTCATGGCACTGCGATTACGTGCTTATCCTCTCTAAAAACGATAAATCAGCCGATATGACCAGCTGGGTAACTATTAACAATAATTCCGGTACGAGTTATAAAAACGCAACAGTCAAACTTGTAGCAGGCGATGTAAAACGGGAAAAACTAAGGCGGCAAGTAAACAAAGCAGGACTTTTTTATGAAACAGATATGTCGCCTCGTGCTCCTCAATTTCAGGAAGAAGGTTTTTTTGAGTACCATTTGTATATGCTCCAGCGTAAAACCACAATAAAACAAAACCAGATTAAACAAATCGTCCTTTTTGAGAAGAACGGTTTAGATATCAATAAAAAATTTATGATATATGGGCAGAACTATTATTATACATCGGCATATAGACAACCTATAAAGACCATTCCGGTTCAAGTTACTTTGGAACTTGAAAACAGTGAGCAGAACAAACTCGCTATACCTCTGCCGAAAGGATTAGTTCGTGTGTATAAAGAAGATAACGCAGGCATGCTTCAGTTCGCCGGCGAACATTCCATTAAGCACACACCGAAAAATGAAAAAATAAAACTTAAAATCGGTAAGGCATTTGACATTACAGCCGAACGCAAACAGTCGAATTTCAAAAAAATAGGTAAGAACTTATATGAAGTTGAATGGGAAATTACCGTCCGCAACCACAAAGACGAAGATATAGTAGTAACAGCGGAAGAACCATTGCCGGGCGACTGGACAATTATTGAAAAAACACACGATTTCAAAAAAATATCAACCAACGTGATTCATTTTGAACTGCCTGTTAAAAAAGATAAACAAACGGTTTTAAGATACAGGGCGAAAATCAAAACTGACTATTAAGGTATGTCGTAAAAAATTCTTGTCCATCTTTTTAGGTATGTCATACCTGTATAATTCAAAAATTTCCTGATTTTAGCGAACCGTTTAAAATCTGGTGCCTCATTTAGAATCAACAGTGTATTTCCTGACTTCTTACTGAACATTCTGATAAAAATTGCATTTTAAACAATCCGACATCTTTGAGGCGGCTGCCCCTGCACTTTACCCGCGCATAATGTGCCCGGAACTCTCCGGCAGTACCTTCCGCCGTTTCTGCCGGAATACACACTCTTGAGTTCATGGTCAATAGACGCTTTACATACTCCAAGTTCATGCACGTTATATCCGCCGGCTTCGCGCCCGCATTTTTTGTATTCCCAGCAATTTAATAATTTAACGCCAACACTCGGATTCAAAACTTTTTGTTTAATATCTTCGTTTTCATTGATCGTAAACATTTTAACAAAATCATCCAAATGGGCGGATTTTTGGTACATATCTTTTATTTCATCCGATATTTTTTGTGTTTCCATCCGGTTACTGTCGGCTACATTACTGACATTTTCCACTACTTTGGCTATTTCGCTACCCGGGTAGTCGTCTGAGCGAACCACTTTTTTAAAAAATTTAAAGATATCAAGACTTCTGCATAACTAAATATTCTTTTTCGTTCTATATTGGGGTTGTTGCAAAAGTATAGG
>JAGGZS010000286.1 GCA_021161885.1 bacterium | reverse complement strand
ATATATAGCCGTTTAAAAAAGAAAATTGTTATGAGATGTTTTTTCTGAAAAAAAATCGGGTTTCGTAAATAAAGTAATGCCGGAATTTATTAGAAAACGAGCCATATCGGATTGAATACCTGCTATGGGAAAAAAATAGCGCGGAAATAATTTTAAGAGTTATCAACCGTAATGACCTGAAAAATAAACCGGTAAACAATATGACCAAGACACCGCTGATATTTATTTATGTGTATGGTCCATCTTATAAATCGTATTTATATCCTGAAGCATTTTTTATAAACGAGCAGGAAATCATATCCGACAAGAAAGAAGTAGACGATTGTTTTAAAAGTTTACTTCAATTCTAACAATCCGTTTTTGATTATACCGAATAGATAAATAAATAATAAAATTTTAAATTTCGATAACAGAGTTTAAACCGCCGTAAGGGCTGTACTCTGTTTTTTTGTTTCTCTGGTCATGAATCCATTGTCCGTCTATAATATAGCGGTACTGGTATTTGCCTTTGTCAAGAAGCAGTGTTTTTGTCCATATTCCGTTACCGTCGGAGTTAAGCATATGAATTTGGTTCGGGCACCAGTTATTGAAGTCGCCGACAAGCTGAACCGACTGCGCGTCAGGAGCAAAACAATCAAACCTAATGCCTTTGTCCTTAGGTTTTTTTTGTTCAGATTTTTTTTCTTTTTTCTCAGGTTCTTCAGCGATGATTTCTTTGGCGAGTTTATCATAATCAAAAAAACCGATACATCCTGTGTAGTACCTTGATATAGGTTTACCGGCTCTTGCCGCTTCTTTAAGTTTAACAGTCTCGTGAATTTTTGTATCGCGCAGTTTATCGCCGAAATGGCGTTTGAGTTCATCAAAAAATTCCCACGAAAATTTTGTGCGCTGATCAAAAATTGTGGCAAGCGCTCTAAACGACACCACATGGCCGCCTCGTTCTTCCATAAGTTCAAGTGTGCCGAGCAATCTGCCGAGTCCCTGCATAGAAAATGTGCACATTTCAACGGGGATTATTGCTTCGGTACTGGCTTTTAACGCGTTAAAAGTTAAAAGACCGATACTTGGCGGACAGTCGATAATAATATAATCGAAATCATTCATTACAGGCTGCAGGCACTCTTTCAAAACGGTTTCTCTGCCTTCTTTGCCTGACAAAAACTGTTCCACGGCAGTTAAGGTTACCCGTGATGGGGCAAAAAAGAAGTTAGGGTATATTTCCTGTACTATATCCCTTACTGACATATTGTTGCAAAAAACGTCGTACATTGATGATTTGATTTCGTTGTCATTCATGCCGACAGCAAGTGTCGCGTTACTCTGAGGGTCTAAATCTATAAGAAGCACTTTCCTATGATGAAGAGCGATACAATCGCTCAAATTTACCGCCGTTGTCGTTTTACCGCATCCGCCTTTCTGGTTCACCACAGAAATTACTCTCATCTACTATCGTCCTCCATTTGAATATATTTTATTAAAACTATATTTATATAAATACGCATTATTTACAAGAATTGATCTAACTGCTTAATTAGTTACGAGAAAAGAGGTTAACTTACTATAGCGATACTATGGCGATATGCCTACGATAAAATCTTAATACTATTTCAAGACAGTGTCAATAAAAAATTTGATACATCAAGGATGTATAAAAATATTTCGAATTCAGAAAAGTAAGGATATTTTTTACAAAAATTTTACCGAAAGAAAACTGTTTTTTTTATTAAAAATGTTTAATTAATTTCCTGCCAATGCCGATATAACTATATGGGGTACAATCAGAAACAATAAAATGTTACAGATTGCGCAAAAATTAATATTTTTTAGCGCAGTATGTGTATTTTTAAATTTCAAAATTAATTTACGGAAAAAATATGAATTCCGACATTATCATTGATATTCTTCAGGCAATTAATAAAATAAACGAGAAGCAAGCTCAACAAGCGCGGAAACACAGCCGTGAGTCAGGCAAATCATTGCGTGAATCTTTAGTAGAGCTTGGTTACGTTAAGCCGCTCGAAATAGCAAAAGCCCTTGCTTACCAATTCGGTATGGATGTCGTTCAGCTAAACCAAATAACAATTTCTCCTGAAATAACAAAACTCGTACCCCGTGAAATCGCCCATAAATACCGGATAGTGCCAATAAAAAACGTTAACGACACTCTAACCGTCGCCCTTGCCGACCCTCTTGCTCTCGATATTATCGAGAATCTGCAATTTGAGCTGAATTATCAAATTGACGGAATCATAGCCGTAGAAGAAGATATTTTACAGACTCTTGAAAAATTATACGGAGCCGAAGAAGAAAAAATAGACAATCTCCTCAAAGACATACAAAACGAAAATATATCTATCACAAGCAAAGACGATGAATCAAACAATGATGACTTAGAAGATAATAACGCGCCTGTAATAAAACTTGTCAACCTGATTATAAGCGAAGCATTCCATAAAAAAGCAAGCGATATTCATATAGAACCTATGGAACGAAAATTTCGCATAAGATACCGCATAGACGGTGTACTGCAGGAAATACCTAATCCGCCGAAACGACTGCAAGGCTCAGTTATATCACGCCTTAAAATTATGGCTAATTTGGATATGGCAGAAAAAAGACTGCCTCAAGACGGTCGAATAAAAGTTAAAATCGGACAAAAATCTATTGATTTGCGTGTATCAACTCTACCCGCGAGCCATGGCGAAAGCGTGGTTCTACGCATCTTGGATAAGGGCGGACTTAGTTTAGGATTGTCTGAATTAGGCTTTTTTTCCGACGACGAACGTTTAGTTACACAGCTTATAGAAAACCCGAACGGTATATTTCTTATTACAGGTCCCACCGGTTCAGGCAAGACAACCACACTTTATTCCTGCCTCCATACCTTAAACAAATCCGACAGGAAAATCATAACTGTTGAAGACCCCATAGAATACCAGCTTCAAGGAATAAATCAAGTTCAGGTACGGACAAATATTGGGCTGACATTCTCTAATGTGCTCAGAGCCTGTTTGAGGCAAGCACCAAACATCATTATGATCGGGGAAATAAGAGATTTAGAAACAGCGGAAATAGCTGTCAACGCATCACTTACCGGTCATCTGGTTTTCAGTACCCTGCACACTAACGACGCGGCAGGCGCTATAACCCGTTTAATAGAACAGGGAGTAAAACCGTTTCTCGTTGCGTCTTCAATTAGAGGTATTTTAGCTCAACGACTTATACGATGTATTTGCCAAAACTGCAAAGAAAGCTATAAACCCTCAGATAAAGAACTTGATTTATTAGGTATCCCGCAAGATCAACGCACAGGCATAATGCTTTATCGAGGAGCAGGATGCCCCACATGCAATAACAGCGGTTACAAAGGCAGAAAAGGTGTTTTTGAAATACTTTTTATGAACGATGAAATACAACGGCTTATTTATGAAAAATCATCAAGCACTGTAATTAGAAACAGATCTCGCGAATTAGGAATGAGAACATTACGCGAAGACGGCATAAGAAAAGTTTTAAGCGGAATGACAACAATAGAAGAAGTTTTAAGAGTAACTCAAGTATACTGATATCCTTGAACCGGAGGGAATAAATATGGAAATACAAGAACTCTTACAATTGGCTATCGAAGAAAACGCTTCAGATATCCACTTGACTGTCGGCAAACCGCCTACAATACGGGTTGACGGCAAACTTATAGGGCTTGATTCAGCTTGTCTTAATTCAGAAGAAACAAAAAATTTTATGAAAAGCATTACCTCAGACTCACACCAGCAACTCGTCCGTGAACAGGGAGGCACGGATTTCGGATTCGCCTATGGCGACTTGGCAAGGTTCAGGGTAAGCATTTTTAAACAAAAAGGCAACTACGCTCTTGTACTTCGGTTAATCCCGTCCCGAATAAGAACCCTTGATGAAATAGGATTGCCGACAATGCTGAAAGAACATCTTTTCAAACCAAGAGGATTGATACTCATAACCGGACCTACAGGTTCAGGTAAAACATCTACTCTCGCCAGCATGATTGACGTGATAAACACTGAAACCGATTCACATATCCTGACTATAGAAGACCCTATAGAATATTATCATTCGCACAAAAAAGCTATTATCAACCAACGCGAAATAGGAATTGACGTTCCCAGTTTCGCTGAAGCTATAAAACGCGGGCTGCGCCAAGACCCTGACGTAATACTTGTAGGTGAAATGCGGGATCTCGAAACCATGGAAGCGGCTATAACAGCCGCTGAAACAGGACACCTCGTCTTTGCCACACTTCATACCACCGGAGCAACCCAGACAATAGACCGCATTATAGACGCATTCCCGACAAACCAACAAGAACAAATACGAAGCCAGCTTTCCGTATCCATAGAATTGATTATATCACAACAGCTTCTATCGCATACATCGGGACGGGGACGAATCGCCGCATTCGAGATAATGGTAGCTACACCGTCAATACAAAATCTCATTCGCGAAAATAAAACATACAGAATTACATCCGATCTACAAACAGGCGGTAAATACGGTATGCAAACATTAGACTCCTGTCTCTTAAATTTATTCGGAGAAGGACATATTAACTATGAAAGTTTGATAACAAAATGTAACGACCCCGAATGGGTTTATAATAAATTACGCAACGCTTCATAAATTAAGGAAGCCAAGCAAAAATGAATTATACACAAAATCACATATTAGGCCAGCTGTTAGTTGAGCAAAAACTTTTAACACAAGAACAGCTGATGGAGGTTTTTGAGGAACAAAAACGTACAGGCAAATTACTCACACACCTGCTTGTTGACTGCGGATTCGTAACGCAGGAACAATTGTTACTTACAATGAGCGCTCAGCTTAATATGGAAGTTGTAGACCTTAATAAACTATCTATACCAAAAAATATCACCGAAAAAGTAAGCGCTTCATGGGCAAGAATGTATCACATCGTGCCCATCGATTTTTACGATAACACATTAACCATAGCCCTTGCTGACCCGCTCAACCAAAATACATTAGATGAACTAAGGTTCATAATTGATTTCGACGTAAAAGGCGCTATAAGTAATCCGGAAGATATCCAAGCCGCTCTTAAAAAATATTACGGGGAAGAAGAAGGCGACAGCACCATAGCATCTCTTATAGATAATTACGACGAGAATGAACTAAATATCGAAAACGATGAATTCGAGGATGACAGGGCAAATATAGCTAACCTTAATGAAATAGTCAATGAGGCCCCGGTTATCAAACTGCTTAACCTTGTTTTACTGCAGGCAATCAAAGACAAAGCCAGCGACATCCATTTTGAACCTTTTGAAAACGAGTTTAAAATAAGATACCGCGTTGACGGTACATTATACGATATGATCCCGCCGCCGCGCCATCTGGCTCTTGCGGTTATATCGCGCGTAAAAGTGTTGTCAAATCTTAACGTGGCTGAACGACGCCTGCCTCAAGACGGTAGAATTCAACTTAATGTTGGCGGAAAAAGCATCGACCTTCGCGTATCAACACTCCCTACAGCATTCGGGGAAAGTGTTGTAATGAGAATTCTTGACCGAAGCAACGTCTCTTTAGATATTGATAATATAGGAATTCCACAAGACATCAAAAAACAAATCATTGAAATTATCGAAAAACCAAACGGTATTTTTTTAGTAACCGGACCTACCGGTTCAGGAAAAACAACTACTCTTTATTCTTGTTTAAGACATGTTAACAAAATAGAGACAAAAATAATTACCACGGAAGACCCCATAGAATACGACCTTGAAGGAATCGTTCAAGTTGCCATAAGAGATTCTATCGGTCTTACTTTCGCAGCATGCCTGCGTTCCATACTAAGGCAGGACCCCGATAAAATTATGGTCGGGGAAATCAGAGATATTGAGACCGCTCAAATCGCTATTGAAGCTTCTCTTACCGGTCATCTGGTTTTCAGCACGCTTCATACCAACGACGCCCCAAGCAGTATAACCAGATTAATTGATATGGGTGTTGAGCCCTTTCTTATGACATCATCTCTTGAGGGAATACTCGCTCAACGGCTTGTACGAACGATTTGTGAGGAATGCAAAGAGCAGTATATTCCTGAAAAAGAAATTCTTGAATCCGCGGAATTAACCATGGAAGACATTGAAGGACATACACTTTACTATGGTAAAGGATGCAAAAAATGTAACAATACCGGCTATAAAGGAAGAACCGGCATTCATGAACTGCTTATTCTTGATGACGGATTAAGGGAACTTGTGCTTAAAAAAGCTCCTCAAGCCGCACTAAAAGCTAAAGCAAGGGAATCAGGTATGAGGACACTTAGGGAAATAGGATTAATAAAAGCACTGCAGGGGATTACAACCATTCAGGAAATTTTAAGGGAAACTTAAAATTAAATATATATAAGGGAGCTAAAATATGCCTAAATTCAAATATGTCGCCATGAGCAGCCAAGGAAAAGAAGTGGCAGGCACTATTGAATCTGAAAGTACGACTGTCGCTATCGGACACCTCAGGGAAAAAGGATTATACCCTACAAGCGTGACTCTTGAAAAAAGAAACGCAAAAACATCATCAACATCCAAAAAAAATTCTTTTATGAGTATGGAAATAAAAATTTTTACTCCAAAACGTGTAAAAAGCAGCCTTCTTTCCCTTTTCACACGCCAACTCGCTACTTTAATTGATGCCGGCCTTCCGCTGCTACGCAGTTTAACCGTGCTGAAAGACCAGCAAAAAGCCGGATGTTTAAAGAATACTCTTGATGATGTGGCTGTATCTGTGGAAAGCGGCGCTTCTTTTTCGGAAGCATTAGCTAAATTCCCTAAAGTATTCAGTCAATTATATATAAATATGATTAAAGCCGGTGAAGCCGGCGGTGTCCTTGAGATAGTTCTTAACCGATTAGCTGAGTTCGCTGAAAAAAGTGAAAAACTTAAAAAACGAATCAAATCCGCTATGGTATACCCTGCATTTGTAATTAGCGTTGCTATAATAGTACTAGCGTTTCTTGTTACTTTCATAGTACCGAAATTCGCGGAAATGTTCGACGACCTTGACTTACAGTTACCGTGGATGACATCTTTTTTAATCACTATAAGCGATGTGTGCAAAAAGCAATGGTATCTCCCCATTTCAGGGGTAATGGCATTTATCATTTTATTAAAACTTATAAGGCGCACAAAAAAAGGAAAATACATCATAGATAAACTCCTGCTTAATTTTCCTGTAATCGGCACGCTTATCCGTAAAATAGCCATTGCCCGTTTTACAAGGACATTAGGTACGTTAATTACAAGCGGTGTGCCTATTTTACAATCCCTTGTTATCGTAAAAGATACAGCTGGGAACGAAGTGGTGTCCTATGCGGTTGAAAAAATTCATGACAGTATCCGTGAAGGAGAATCTATTGTTGAACCGCTAAAAGTCAGCAAAGTTTTTCCTCCAATGGTTATAAGTATGATTGAAGTCGGAGAAGAAACCGGCGCTTTAGCCGAAATGCTTATTAAAATAGCCGATAATTACGATGAAGACGTAGATGCGGCAGTAGAAGGCTTAACTTCATTGCTTGAACCTTTCTTGATTGTATTTTTAGCTGTGGTTGTAGGGTTCATTGTCATAGCAATGTTTTTGCCGCTTATATCTCTTCTTCAACAATTATAAAGAAGGGGACGGCTTATGAGACCAAGTAAAAACGCGTTTTCCCTTATCGAACTGCTGGCGGTTGTGGCGATAATGTTAATTCTCGCAGGGCTTGGCATCCCTATAATGGTACATCAATACGCCCGCGCTAAACGCGCGCAAGCGGTAGCTCAAATTACAGCTATGGAAAACGCTCTTGAAAATTTCAAAAATGATATGGGGTATTATCCTGTCACATTAACTGAAGGGGAATATTTCGGCGATACCGTTACGGACAAATCTAAAAGAAAACAAATTATCGAAGCGCTAAGCGGATTTGACAAAAATAAAAATAAATTGTCTGTTTACTGGAACGATGATGACTGGAACGGTCCTTATTATGAGTTCAAAACAAAAAACCTTGATTCATCAGGACAACTGCTTGATCCATGGAAACAGCCTTATTTATTTGACTCGACATCCACAGGAAGGATACTGGAAAACACGGGCTTTATCGATATATTATCCAAAGGACCGGATAAAGATTGGGACAGCTCCAACAATAACAGCTCGAAAAACGATGACAATATATGTAATTGGCTTGGAGATTTCGCTAAAGATTAAACCGCCCTTTATATAAGGAGAAAAAATAATGAATAAAAAAAACGGATTCACATTAATAGAACTCCTTACTGTTATAGGAATAATAGCTATGCTTGCGGGGCTTTTATTCCCGACAATAAATAAAGTAAAAGAAAGGGCTCGTATAGCAAGGACAAAAGCCATGATAGAAACCTTGTCTATGGCACTGCACGCTTACCGCGCGGACTGGGGGATTTTCGGGCCGAGCGAATCGGAATTAAACAACGACGGCACATTATATGATATGCTTACAACTTCAAAAAAAAACGGTCCTTATATAGAAGTGCGCAGTAGCGATATTTCCGCCAGCGGATCCAATAATAGAATTATTGACCCGTGGGAAGGATTATATACGGTTTATGTGGATACCGACGGAGGCAATAACTCTGTGCCCGCAAACAACACTCATAGTTTCGATATATCATGCACCACACCCGGCGGTACAAGCATAAATAATTGGGAGTGAACAAGATGAACTCAAAAAAATCTGGTTTCACATTATTTGAGATTCTCGTTACAGTAATAATTATGATTGTCATGGCTGGACTTGCGCTTCCTACCTTGACAAAATTTTCAGAAGGATTGAGTTTAAGATCAGCCGCTGCTCAATTATCGAGTATGATGCGTCTTGCGCAAAGATACGCTATAAATTATAACAGTGTTTATCGTGTGGACATTAATCCGCAGGATAACTGGGCAGGTATTTATTCAGGGGATACAGGGGGAAACCTTATAAATAAAATATATAATCCGCCGTCAATTATAAATATCGCTACAACAACAATCAACGGCACCAGCGCATCTGATTTGATAAGCCAAGGATCCGTTAAGTTTTACGGTAAAGGAACTGCGTCTCCGGCATGCCAAATCCATATTGTAAGAACCAATTCCTTTTTCAGCAATGTTAACGACTCCTTTGGAGCAACAGTTTCTGACGCGGTTACCTATTATCAATCTGGATATAATTATGCCAATGTGCCTGATGCACAGAAAGAACAATGCTATACCCTTGAAGTTAATGCCACAAGCGGCAGAATAAAACTCTATAAATACGCAAAGGGTTCGCCATGGGAATAAAAAATTTATGTTTAAATTTTTCTATAACCAGCCTTAAAAAAGAAAAAGGGTTTACTCTTATCGAAATATCGTTAGCCATCACGATACTCGTAGTGGGAATACTCAGCATACTTGCGCTTTACCCTTTAGGGCTCGTATCGAGCAAGAGATCGGAAGATACTTTTATAGCCTCAAACCAAGCACAGGAAGTTATGGGCGAACTTCAAGAATTAACAGACGAAACATCTTTATTTGTATCTTCAGGAACCAGTTTATTTCAGAAAAAATTTCATTCCAATGAATATTTTTATTTATACAGGATAGACGATATAAGCGGTGCCGCAATACCCGGAAACTCCTACTCGTATCCGACTGACCTGTATTATGTATCTATAGCGGTATATACCGTAGATAAATATGCCGGCGGAACATCCACATCGCCAAATACACCGACAGGCAAGGCTATAAAAACGTTCAGGTCGTTCTTATCAAAGGATTTATAAAATGAAAAATCTAAGCTCGCGATATGGATTTTCACTGTTAGAACTGTTAGTCGCTGTCAGCATTATGACCGTTTTAGTAACTATGCTGTACACAATATTCCATACAAGCACAAAGGTATGGGAAAAGACCGAATCAAAAACAGAAATGCTCCAGAACGCCCGTATTCTTCTGGACAGAATATCAAATGATTTGAGTGTCGCCACAGTTAATCCTGAAAAAAATATGAACTTTCACGCGTTTGAAAACGGTGTCTTATTTGTCTGTAAGGCAATTTACCAAAATGGGGCAGCAGCAATAAACGGGTATCAGGAAACCGCTTATTTATACAGCGATAATGACGGCACGGACATAAATTTTACAGACGACTGCGTTTATTATCTTTGCCGGCATTCACAAAGCGACAGCAGTTTTGAGTATGAAAGCGATTTCGCTGCTTTATCCGCAATGACTCCTCAGGCACTAAGTTGTTATGTTGCGGATTTTTATCTCGAATGCTGGGATCATATAAATAATGTATGGATGGACTGGGATAACTGGCCGGGGGGTTCAAGTGATCCATACTGGGATGTTATGGCTGCGATAAACAGCAACAATCCGGATTTCGCGTCCTATCAGCCCAATGATGCTTCAAATAAAGGTATTTTGCCGGAAAAAATACGTATAACCGTTAAAATGGTTCCTCCTGACATAGCCGAGTTTATAACAAAAATGGATACCGCGAGTTTTAATAGTTACACACAAGGGCAATCAGGAACTAACCGTGAAAAAATTATAAGCGCATTAGAAGATAAAGGGTTGATTGAACAATATACGACTATCGTCAAAATGAGGCAGCCTAAATAAAGCCTTAAACATGGAGTTGTCCTATGAAAACGGCACACGCAAAAAGAAGAGAACAAGGTATGGCATTACTGATTAGCCTGATAATGCTTGCTGTATTATCTATCATGGCGACCACTTTTATAAGTAATATTACTATCGACCAGAAAGCCGCTTCAAATCTGGCTCAGGAAATGAATGGAAAATTTATAGCTGAAGCAGGGGTTCATCACGCATTATGCGTTTTAGGACGAGACGCCGATTTTTTTTCATCCGATCCGGATATTACTTTTGAAGCATACGATTGGGCCCCGGGTGATGAATGGAATACCCGTTTTACTGGTTCGGACGTCAATATTGCCGATACCGTATCGCGGCTTACAGGAGATGTAGATACTACTTCAGCTGACGCTAAATGGATATATATGCACTCGTCCCCGGGAGACGCTAATTCGCCTGTCATCGGACGATACGCAGTATTAATTCAAGATGAAAACGCTAAGGTAAACATAAACACCGCAGGGGCAGGATATGACGCAAGCGAATCAAGCCAACAGGGTGAAGCAACCGATGAAATAGATTTGGAAGACCTCTTTGAAAATATATCCGGCATTGCAGATTCAAAAGCTGCGGATATAACCAATTACAGCCATAAACCGTTTGCGGAACTAACAGAATTACGTAAAATAAGCGGAATCGGCCAAGCGGAATATGAAGCGGCTGCACCCTATCTTACAACTTTATCGGCAGACCATGATTTATACTACGACACTTTCCATACCCCAACCGGATTCTCCAAAAAGGTGCAAATAAATTATGAGCCGAGAATAGAAGCGTTTGCGGGCAACCTGTTTAATCATCTGTCATGGTCAAATACCGTTAAAGAATACCTCTGCGCCGTCAATTTATTTGATTACCGCGACAGCGACAACGTGCCTACGGTTTACTCCGAAGCCGATATTGGAGTAGACATAAACTCCGACAGCGCAATAAGTTCTTCAACATATATTTACGGGGTAGAAGGAATACAGATTAACGAAATATTAACTAACGCATGGGTAACTGTTGATGTAAATTCAGGCAATATAACAAAAACAGCCGGAAATTTTACCGATATGGGCACCTACTTTACAGGCACATCTACCGATTTTACACATCTTGCATCCGCTACGTTTGAACTTCCTTGGGATAACGGGACTTACAAAGTTAAAATACATTCCCTCAACACATCGCCTACCGATGATTTTTTATGCAGGGTAGAAGGGGTTGGGTATAATACAGTACCCGGCGGAGGATTGTTAGAATACACAATTACTGTTACTGACGGATCAATTACTATTGAAATACAAGACCCTGTACAGACAGACGGAGCAGGCAACCTATCAGGTACGCAAATACCGAGTAAATTTGAAAAAACAGAACTCAATTGCGGTGAATTTATTGAAATAGTCAATATCAGCCGGAAAGATGTTACCATACCTGCTAACTGGACATTCGTTTTTGATAACGGCACTCCAGCTAACAGCGGTGATGACAGGATATACCATTTGCCTGCAAGCGTAAGTTTATCCGGCGCTGTCATATCTTCAACCGATCCGAAAACCGCTACATACGATTATCTTATTTTGACAAACAGCGAAAAGGCTCTTGATATGCTGTTTGATACTGTTGTCAACGGTTCATGGGACGGAACGGCAGCCGTATCAATCCCGTTAGATTCAACAAATAACCTTACTTTCTCGATCCTCGACTCAGGGGACGACAGCATAACAATAAAAAATAATAACGCGGATGTAATAGACCATATTGATTCATTAGATTCAAATGATTATTGTGTAAGCGGTTATAAACCAGCAGGAGGTTTAACCGACTGGAAAAGCAGGGAAAAAAGGTCGCCGGATTACGATCTGGAAATAAACGGCGTATCTGTATGGAACGATTCCTCGACAGCCACAAATGATCCGTTGTATTTCGCCACGCCCGGAAAACAAAATAGCGGGGCGAATTACTATGTAACCGTTAGGGACGAGAAAATACCCAATCCATATTTTATCTATGATCTTGCAAAAAACGAAAACCATAACAGCCCGTCCAATGCGCTTACGGCAGCAAAAAATTATCTTATTACTCTTGAAGATATGTTAGGTTTTTATATATGGGAAGTTGAAGGGGAAAATATTCAGCTTAAATTCAGCTGGGCACTTACTACCGTAGGCACGGATTCTTTTTTAGCTTTGTCTTCAGCGGTAACTTCAGGGGCAAAAATAACTTTGCTTGATTCAGCAGGTCCGTCCGTCCCGGACGGCCAGTACAGAATATTTAACGAAAGTATGGATTCCGATGAAATACACAAAATAAGCGGCACACATCTGGATATATCCTCAAGCACGGTAACCAATGCCAACGTAAACGTCAATTTCAATAAAGAACGCTACGGATGCTTAAACGGTCAATACGTTACGAGCTCCGAGTATCCAATGATAAACGACGAGCTGAAGCACAGATACGATTATTTGCTTCCATTCACGGTTAAAACCGAATATTTCACACTGGAAGATAATTACGCCCCCTCAACTGCTACAACACAAAACACAATAAAAAATTTAGTTTTCCAACCTGTCGGATTCAATCCGTTAATTGCAGGAAAAATAAATGTCAACACAGCTGACGTATATACAATAGCAACACTTCCCGAGGTTTCTTCCG
Source organism: bacterium (assembly GCA_021161885.1). Taxonomy (GTDB): domain Bacteria; phylum Auribacterota; class Auribacteria; order Auribacterales; family Auribacteraceae; genus JAGGZS01. Next base: position 6,766 of record JAGGZS010000286.1, on the reverse strand, counting down.
TCCTGTCTTATAATATTGTAAACGATTCACTAAGCACACCTTTTACTTCAACCGCCCAATTACTAAATGTTACAGGGATGACTTTTTCTCAATACTGTAAAATAGCTAATTTAGTTACTGTCCGGTCAAATAATTTTAAAGTTACGGTGCTGTCGCAAAGCATTAAAGACATCAACAAAAACGGATTTTTTGATTCAGGCGATTTAATACTTGATGAAGAAAAATGCGTTTCATCAATTTACAGGGGAGTAGAAAATGACAGCGATGAACTTCCTCAAAAAATAAAACTTTTTACCAAATATTTTTACTGGGAATAAAATTATTATCCAGTTTATACGCCTATTAAAAGCCACAACACTGCGCAATAGAAAAATCTTGCAAGGTTTTATACTGATTGAGCGAAAAAATTTTTTTGTCTAAAATTAATAAGTAATATTATTTTTCGTTTTAATCCATTCGGTAAACAGTTCCATGCATTCATCTCGCATAAAATTCTCTATTATCTCGACGGAACTGTTGCCCAACTGCTTCATTGTTTGAGTGAAAACAGTTAGTTCATTAAACCCTGCGTTTAGGGCGTCTTCAATACTTGTGCCGTAAATAATTGTTGAGATACGCGCCCAATGGATAGCGCCGAAACACATAGGACACGGTTCCGTAGTAGAATATATAACGCAGTTTTCAAGATTAAATGTGCCGAGCATACGTGAAGCGGTTCTAATAGCGTTTATTTCGGCATGACAGGTAGCGTCTTCAGCCAAAACGGTATTTCGAGAGACGGCTAAAATGTCATTATTCTTTACGATACATGCTCCAAAAGGGCCTCCGGTCGGCATTTTAAAATTGACCAGCGCGTCATCAATTGCCATACGCATAAAATTTTTTATCGGTTGATAAATCATACTCAATATCCTCTTTGATATGTTTTATACAATTTTATTGTTTCAATAATAAATATATTTTTACAATGATGTTTCAAAAACAGCCAATGTTTGAATAATATCCTTTACAGATTGTGGGTTAGGCGCTTGAGTATCGTCCATTTTGTCTGTGAAGACATTTAAGCTGAGGTTCGGAAATCTTTGCTGAAGAATATGGCGTATATATTCTTTGGTATTTTTTTCTCTGAATACGCTTTTTTGGAAAACATCCGAATCTTGTTCAGTTATATCAATCTGGACAAAACCGTTACCTGTAAAGTATCCTATACGGTTAAGATAAGCGTCAAGTACAATAGACTCTATAACTTCGGTCGGTTTGTTTTTGGAGTTTTCCGCGTTTATTTGTATACTGATAACATTGATAATGTTGTCAATAACCTTTTTTTCGTTCAGGCTCAGCATATCTCCCGCATAAATAGAATCTTTAAGAAGCCGGTCATTGTCATTTGGCAGGTCGTTTAAATTATTTTCAAAAAGTTTACGTATAGCGGCCATCGCCTTTTGCGCGTCATCGCCTTGCGCGGAAATTTTTATTCTTGATCCTTGAGGTGCGGCAAGAATAAATATATCCATAATATTTTTAGGGTCGGCAGGTTCTGATAATATTTCCCGACGGATACCGTTTTCTTCTATAACATCTATTTTCTGCAACTGTATATTTGCGGAAAACTTCATAGCCGTTTTCGCTATATTCGTTGCAGGAAGCGCGTGTATACCGTTAGCGTTATTAACCGCTGCAATATAATATTCGGGTGGAGAAGGTTTAAACGGTTCCTCCGGCAGCCCTTTGGTAAAAGGGATGTTAATATCGGACGAAAGGTCATCGGGGTGAGGTTTGTCTCCCAGCATAGCGTTGACTAAGCGTGTAAGTTCGGCGACTGTTTTTTCGGAATCAGAACCTGCGGCGATAATTTGCATTCTGTTACCTTTTTTTAGATTAAGGTTTAACAGTTCCATTACATCTTTAGCGTCGGCAGCAGGTTTTTTCCCTGAAGAAAGGATTTCTTTGCTAAGACCAGTCATTTTTACTATTGTAACTCGTGATAACGACTGAGATGTTAATTGAGTTATTCTGCGGGCGGTATCAAGATATACTCCGTTATGATTTAAGACGGTTACTTCATATTGCGTTACATCTTGTTGTGGGTCGGTTTCGGGTTGTTTGGTTATTTTTTCTTTTCTGAAGGACGATAAATCTTTCGTTTGGTTGACCCAGTATCCGTTTTCATCATAAGAAAATTCTATTTTTTGGGGTAATGCGAATTCTTTTTCAACTCCGACGCCAATGTTGTCTAAAGTAAAAAAATCTTCATTGGTTAAATCATTGACAACAGTCTCAAGCAGAAATTCGGGAATATCTGTTTCGTCTTCAATAACCTTTTGGGTTTTGCGGTCGTACACGAATTCCGCGGCAAGGCTGTCTACCGCTCCGCCGTGGCCGATATTGACACTTAATGTCATTTCATCCCTGTTTTGATTGATTTCGTTAGCCGTGTTCATAACGCCTGAGAATTTCGCAAAACTCATTTCCTGTACAAGAACAGCCGGATATACGTCAAGATGGTTTATAGCGTATTCTTCACGGTTATCGAAAGCCCTTTGCGTCCATACTGAAGCGTAAACTTTTTTGATTCCCTCGATAAGTTCTTCGGGAGTAGATAATTCAGGATACGATTGGTAAACTCCTGCTCCGGCGTAACCCGGCAGGTCTTCGGCATTAGTGCTTGAGCGGGCGATTACAGGTTTGCCGCCAAGATATTTTTTATGCCAGCGCAAAATATCCTGCTTTAATTTTTCGGGTAATTCGGCATTAAGAATCATATTTCTTATTTGAGCTAAATAATCGGGTTTATTTTCATTAAAATCAGGTCGGGACAGAATATCCTGAATTTTGCCGGTTATTTTTTTCTGTTTACTAAATTCGTCGTAAAAACCGAATGGGAGAACAAAACCTTTTTTTACGGGAAAACCGAGTTTTTTCAAATGACCGAGCCGTGATGTTTTATTACCCGAATTGACGTTATTTTTTATATCCATATCTTCAAGTTTTTGAATATCCCTTACAGACAAATCCGCTGGGATAATATCCACTTTTTTTCTTGTTCTCGGTTGATTCATATTTAAGCGGTAGGCTATTTCGTCTTCAATCTCTTCCTGAGTCGCTCTGCGTACAACATTTAATGCCGTTCTTCCTCCGAGTTCTATAGTTACCCATTGATCATTTTCACCGTCTTTCACAAGACCTGATAAGAGTTTTCTGGCTCTGGGAACTATTATGTAAGGTATTTCCCAGTCAGCGGCTCGTTCTGCCGCGTGTTCATCGCGACCTATACCTTTTTCCGCTATGATGGCTCTTGGTTTTGCCATAGCAGCTATATTTTGCGGGTATTCGTTTACAACAGCGAACCCCTCATTAAGATAGTCCTTATCGAATAAAAGTTTAAATCCGTTTTCATCGTTAGGGATCATTCGCAGTTTGCCGACCACTTTGTTACGGTTATAGGCAAGGATAGATTTTATTCTGGTTAATTTGTCGGCCGCGATATATTGCGCTAACATTGAATCTATTTTAGAAGCGTAATATAAAGCCAGCCGTAAATTCAGGTTTTCGGAAAAATCTTTGTTGGAATGAACGAAAGTATCGAGATTATCAAGGGCTTTGCCGTAAAATTTTATTCCCCGGTAAATATGTCCGTTTTGAAAAGCGGTTTCAGAATGGTTTAAATTAAAGATAATGCCGTCGAAATTTTCACTAATTGAATCGGGTAAATTATCTATACCTTTTTCAATATAATGTTCTATTTCTTTAAGATGATTAACCATACCGGCTATTTTTACGGTTGTTTTTTTTATTTTTTGATAAGCCGCATTATCCTCAAGCATAGCTGCGATATCGGTTTTTTCCATTATGTTAAGTTCAAGTATTTCCCGATTTATCCAATTTTTTATTTTATTATTCTGTGGCGTATTTTCAGCGAATAATTGGGCTAATTTTTTATCACCCACAGATTCTATAAGGAATTTGGTATAATCTTTAATAAAGGCGCAATACTCCGGTTTAGACTGATAATAAAAATATCCATGTGAAATCAAGTCGCGAAGTTTATCGTTGTCTAAAGAATTTATTAGATCAATTATATCATCGTGTGGTTCATTTTGGTTTTCCTGAAAAGTGTAGCGGAAATTAAGCATTACATATACGGCAAACCCGTCGTAATTGCTGAATCGTTTGGCCGTTTTGTCCGATAAGGCTGTTATTTCATTCGAGATAAGTTCTGTTCGCCTTACAGGGGACATATTAAAGATTATGGACCCCATTTGAAAATGTTTGCCTTTTTCCATACTCCTGATTATTAACCCCGCAAGATCAGGGTTTTCTCGGAATATGGATTCAAGAGCATAGCCTGCCTGGTCGAAATGTGTCCATCCGTTAAACATATCCATAAAGAGCAGGTTTACAGCCCTGTCATATTTCTTTGAACCTATAGTTACCTTATCCGCAATTATTTGATCTAACAGCTCATAATCTTTATTTATTAAATGGCGGTTTAATATATTTTCATAAATATTTAAAATTGTTTTCAGATTATCCGAAGGGTTATCAAAATCAATAGGGATATTTTCATCTAAATTTAATATTTCATTGTTCAGCATTAAAAATTGATTCACTGCGGTTTTCAACTCTTCAAATGTCATAAATGACGAAGCAGGCTGATTTTTACGGCTTCTCAGCCAGTTGCTTGCTGGCCGAGGCAGTTCTTGCAGTACTTCTTTTTGTTTCACAACAGAAAGAGGTGCGGAATGAAAAATAGAACCGAGTATAGCCGCTGCCCAAGCATCTTTAAAATCGGTTTTTATATATTCGTAAAGTTGCATGTAAATGGTTGTCAATGTATGCGCGTCAAGATGCTGAAGAATTTCACCTACATTTTTTTGGTATTCATCGTTAAATCCATATGCCGGTTCAAGATATTTAAGAAGCACGCTTCTGTTAATTGAAGGAATATCTTTAGTGTCATTTAAGCTTTTCGCCTGCATTTCAAAAGAGAGCATTTTCGCTACTTGCTCGTTAAGTAAATTAGAAATTAATATTTTAAAAATAGGTACCTTTTGAATATCCATACTGCGCATAATTACACCGGCAAGCTGAGGGTTAAGATAATATATCGCGGAAAAAATTTTTGCGCCCTCTTTGCTGTTATTGATTACCAATGGATGAGTGATAAACATATCCGCTATTTCTTTGGAGTATATTTTATCCTTAAAAAGTATAAGATTTTTCTTGGATAAGCTCTCAACCTTATCGATAAAGAATTGGGCGATATGCAGATATTTAGGGCTTGGCCTTACCCACTGCGGATTCCAATAACCGTCATATTTTTTTTCCGCATCCGGTTCAAGCTTAAGAAAATCAGGTAAAAAATGCGGTATTTTCCCGAAATCTTCCTTTTCGGCTATAGTAAGCAGTTTAAAGACAGTATCAACATTGCCTTGGTATACTGCGTCAATCGAATCATAGGCTATATTGCTGACAATAAATATTTTTGTGCTGCTTACTTCCCCTGCTGATTTGGTAACAAAAACTACCGCGTTTTTTTTATAATAGCCTATTTCAAAACGATATATTCCATTGTCGTAAATGGTAGTTGTTTCAGTATTTGTTTTATTTTTAAATTGTTCAACAGTATTTTTTCCGCCTTCTTTGACTATCCAGTTATCAGGGTTGGAAGGCAATAAATTAATAATATGCGGAAAAAGGTGCTGCCATCTTGCTTGTCCGCTAACCGGATAAAAGTTTTCCTGTATAGAAAAAATTTTATCAGCCAGTACTGGCAAAGCGTTGGATATGTCTTTTTTCGGTACACCTTGAAGAATGAATGCCGCGAGAGTAGCGGGGTCTTCACCGAAAACGGCAAGAAACTGCATATACATTTCTACATCAAACGCCGGGTTATCCGCTGTCTGAAATTTACGGTGCAGGTCAACAGCGGTTTTTATTATTATATTATCTGCGGGATTTATAAAAGATACTTTGGCTTTCAAAGCATTAAACTTTAATTCTGTTGCAGGAAGATTAAAAAAAGGTATCATTGGGAATAACGTTTTTATGGTTTCGCCGTTACGCTGAATAAATTTTCCGTAACCGAGTTCCCCCATCCCTAATACAAGCACTCCTTTATCCGCGAGAAGATTTGTCAGGTTATGGATTGCCTTATTCATATCGGTCTGGTCATTGAATGTTTCAAGCCCTAAGTCTGATGATATAACAATGTCATATTCTGATTGAGGCTTAAAATTAGGATGAAGCGGATTTAGCGCGACATCATAGCGTTTCATCTCACGATAAACAATTCCGGTTTTATCATCACGGTATTTACCATTTTTATCAAATGGAAAAACGGTGATAGCTTCTTTCAGTTTGCCTGTTGCGGAGTCAAAGGGATAAACTGTTTTTAAAAATGATGAACACATTGTTTCTATCACTATTTCGTCCCATAAACCGTCGGGGAGGTTGTCCATATATGATTTTAATATTTTGGCAGGAGAAGTTTGTCCGCGGTTTTCATGTGAGCCGAGAATAAGTATTCTTAACTGTTTTTTATTGCCGGGCAGCAATTTGCCCTTAACCGGCTCAAGAGTAAAAGGGGTGGTTTCATCGAATTTTTGACCATGCAGCCTTGCTCGTGTAAACCATGGATTATAAGAGATTGTAGCGGCATCGCTAAATAAATCGTAGTCTATCTTTAACAGCGCGGTACTGTTAACAGGTTTATTATCAGCTATATTAAACGCGCTTATGAATAGAGGCGTTAAATAATTATTAT
>JAGGZS010000101.1 GCA_021161885.1 bacterium | reverse complement strand
TTGCAATTTTCTGTAAGTTTAGTAAAAATATAAGTTTATATATTTGTTAAATAATTACGGAAACCAATAAAAAATGAAAATAATTGTATTAGGAAGTTCAAGCAGCGGTAATGCCACTTGTATAGAGTCCGAGGGCAAACTTTTTCTCATTGACGCGGGGCTGAGCGCTAAAAAGATCACAGAAAGGCTTGCTAAATACTCTGTCTCACCGCAAAACCTTGACGCTGTTTTTGTTACCCATGAACATACAGATCATATTCAAGGACTTAAAGGGCTTCTCAAAAAAAACAGTATTCCTGTTTACTGCACAAGGCATACAGCGCAGGCAATAGAGACCATTTTAAATATTGAACCTGAATTTTTTATTTTTTCACCGGGCGAAGCGTTCCGCTTCGGTAAGTTTAAGGTTGAAGGGGTTTCCGTTTTTCATGACGCTCAAGACCCTGTCGGTTTTGTGTTTGAAACGAATACCTTAAAAATGTCTTTGGTAAGCGATATAGGTTACGTTACTTCGCTTGTTAAAAAAAAGGTATCCGGTTCAAATATACTCATAATAGAATCTAATCACGACCCGAAAATGTTAATGGCCGACCACAAACGCCCTGTTCATGTTAAACAACGCATACGAGGGCGCCAAGGACATTTATCAAATGAGAATGCCTGCGAGCTCGTTAAAGAAATCATACATAACGGTCTTCGCCATATTGTGCTGTTTCATTTAAGCAAAGACTGCAACTGCGCGGAAATAGCTTTGGATTTGATGAAAAATACTTTAATATCATTAGGTCAAACTAATACGAATGTTCACTTAACATATCCGAACAAACCGACTGAAATTGTCTTTAATGGGTTGAAAGATGATATTACAATAGAAAATAATGTTAATGGATACGCTCAACTTGTAATGAGCATGGTACATTAGATGAGCAAAGTTGTTTTAGAAAATGTTACAAAAAAATATAACGATACGGTGGCTGTGCAATCAGTGTCGTTAGATATTAATCCGCAGGAACTGCTTATACTTGTCGGTCCTTCCGGCTGCGGCAAAACTACAACTTTAAGAATGATAGCCGGGCTTGAACAATTATCTTCAGGCAATATTTATATCGACAATAAAAAAGTCAACGATATATCGCCTCGCGAACGAAATGTAGCCATGGTTTTCCAAAACTACGCTTTATATCCGCATATGACTGTTTACGAGAACTTAGCGTTCTCCCTGAAAATGCGCAAAGTTCCTGTTAACGTAATAAACGATATGGTAACCTCAACGGCTAAATTGCTCGCTATTGAAGATATTTTAGGGTGTAAACCGCGTTTGTTGTCAGGCGGACAGCAGCAAAGAGTCGCTCTCGGCAGGGCAATTGTCAGAAGACCGAATATATTTTTATTTGACGAACCTTTATCTAATCTTGACGCTCACCTGAGATCTAAAATGAGGACGGAATTAAGCAGGCTTCATACACGGCTTGCCACAACAATGATTTATGTTACCCACGACCAAGTAGAGGCAATGTCAATGGGTGAGCAAATAGCAGTAATGAACCACGGCAGAATTCAACAGCTCGCCGACCCGATAACAATCTACGAAAAACCAGCCAACAAATTTGTCGCCGGTTTTTTCGGTAACCCGCCAATAAACTTTTTTGAGGGGATATTAACCCTTAAAAACGATGGGTTACGCTTTAAAAGCGAGGATTGGGATTTTCCAATACCTGATTTTAAAAAAGATACGCTTGTGCCTTATAAAGATAAAAAAGTAATTATGGGGCTTAGGCCGGAACATATAACCGGTCAAGACATTATAAAAACAGAATATGAAAGTTCACAAATACAGGCGCATGTTGAGGTAATTGAGCCGATGGGGTTTGAAACACTTGTTTATTTCAGCTCAGGAACTCATGATTTTGTAGTTAGATTTGAATCAAACGTGAACTTTTCCGTTGCTCAGGTCGCAAAACTGAATTTTTGTCTTGAAAAAAGTTTGTTTTTTGATGCAGAAACCGAAAACATCATTCTATAACAGATATATGTGTTAATAGCTCATGCCTTTTTCGATTAAAAAAATATACAGCAGTTCATTTTTCTCAATGGGAATTTTTTTCATCCTTTTCTTTTGCCTGCTTCTAATTTCTTTTTGCGCGTATTCCATACACTGTTCGCTGCTTTTGAATATATCTATAGTTATATTTTTTATTTACGCTCTTGTAATTTGGATTTTTCTTGATACAGTAACGGTTTGGGCAATAATATTGAGCTCAATATTATATTTTACATTTATTCCCGGTATTAACATATTCGCCGGAATTACGCTTTTGTCCATGACGTGCGCCGTACATTTTATGTTTTTTATAAACAATCGCGCTTTAACCAGTCTGGAAAAAAAAGAAAGCGCTCTGCGAACCGATGTAATTAGAAAACGCCGTTCAAAACAGATATATGAGATAAAAAATCTTATGGAAAAAATTTTAAGGTTAGGGCAATTAAAAAATATGTCAGAACGCCTGCCTAAAGGTTACGATAAAAAGGCTATAATCGATTATGTCATATCTTACACATCAGAAATTATCGGCAAAGGTTCTTTAATAAGGATTTATCTGCTCGACCCGGATATGAAAGCATTATCGGTTGCCGCAAAAAGGTGGATATCTGAGCCAAAACTTATTTTTCCGGAAAATGACTGTATAAGCAGATATATTTTAAATAAAGGTTCAGCCGTTCTTGTTAATGACATCGAGCAAGATAAAAAATTTAATTTATCCTCTGATTTCCCGTTTAAATCGATTGCAGCCGTCCCGATTATGGATATTGAAAGAGTATACGGCATTATAAGAATAGACAGTGTATATAAAAATATTTTCACTCTGTCCGACCAGAAATCTCTGGTTAATATCGCCCATCTTGCCGGGCTGGCTATAAATAACGCGAGACTTTACTCGCTTAAACTGAAACTGGCTGTAACCGACAGTTTAACCGGTCTTAAAACCCACGCCTTTTTTAAGGATTCATTGGACAAATTAATTCAAAACAAAAAAAAATTCTGTATCATATTTATTGATGTGGACGATTTTAAACGCGTAAATGATACCTACGGACATGTAGTCGGAGATAAAGTGCTTATTTATATCTCAAAAAAAATAAACGATATTCAAGCTGATATAACCGCCCGGTACGGCGGTGAAGAATTTTCTTTAATTATAAAAAATATTAATTTAGAAACAGGTGTTAAAACAGCCGAGAATATCCGTAAAAGCATAGAAAGCCTTCATATCGTTATAAGACGAAAAAAGGTAAATATTACCGTCAGCATAGGAGTCGCTGTATATCCTAAATCGGCAGCATCGGCGGAAACTATAATGCGCAAGGTAGACCATGCAATGTATATGGCGAAAAACAAAGGCAAAAATCGTATTGAGGCGGTATTATGAATAATGTTTTTTTTATCTGTTTTTTTATTATAATCGCGGGTTCGATGATAAAAAAACAAAAATTCGCTTTCTTTTTCGTATTGACATCAAACATTATTATAATTTGTTCAGCTTTAACAACTGTTTCAGGATTATCAGGCATTATCTTGTCTTTGATATACATAACCGCTTTATGGTTATGTTACTTAATATGCGGAAAAATAATCGGTTTTTTAAATTACGATACGGATATATGCGCTTTATCGATTAAACGGTTGCAATCCCTTAACCATCGTTTGGATAACGAACTTAAATGGATATCAGAAGAGCTTGAATTTTTAAAAAAAGGATATTCACAACAAAGAATTCTTACGCAAATGCTTTGGAAAATGAGCAGGACTATGGAATTTCATCAGATTTTTGATGTTTTTATTGAGCAAGTTACGCAATTAGTCTCTTTTGAAGAATACAAATTGTTATTTATTGGCAAGACCGGTCTGAATATGGTTATTGAACGCCAGTTTGTTTATCCAAAATCAGCTGAAAAGGTTCAGGCAGGCGAGTTGTCTTTTTTTATAAAAAATCAAGACTGTTGTCCGTGCCCCGAAAAAATTTACTGTTTTTATGAATCGGATAAAAACACATTTTGCTTTTTTAATAAAATAGATAAATATTTGCCTGTTCTTATTGCCAAAGGATTTGATAATAAAGAAAAACTGCGCCCTTTGCTGTCGCCCTTTTATTTTAAGCTTAAAGAATCGTATCTTTTCGAGCGGGTCAAAGTGTTATCCATCAGGGACGGGTTGACCAACCTTTATAAACGTCAATACTTTTTCTTGTCTCTTGAAGAAGAAATAGAGCGGGCAAAAAACCGAAAAGGACTTTTTTCCATACTTTTAATGGACATAGACAAATTTAAAAGTTATAACGACAAATATGGACATATAGCAGGCGACTGTATTTTACGGGAATTCAGCACTATTGTGCTTAACGCTTTACGGCAAAATGACCTTGTCGGCCGATACGGCGGAGAAGAATTTATTTTCTTCTTATCTGATACCGATTATAAAGGCGCAATAAAAATGGCTGAACGATTAGAGGATATAATCAAAAACAATAATTTTATCATCCCGTCCGGTGTTTTGACTATTACTGTAAGTTCAGGTGTGGCAGTTTATCCAGATGACGCAAAAACAGTAACCGCGTTAATTGAAAAAGCCGATAAACGCTTATACGACGCTAAAAATAATAGAAAGGCAAACGTAATTCAATGAATCTAAAAATAATTTTTAAAATTTTACCAGTTTTTTTATTTTTATCTACTGTATGTTTATCTCAGGAACCGCATGATAAAAACAACGCTTATGATTACACAAATTTTGATACACAACTAATTGCTCCGGGCGAAAAGCTGGTTTATACAGCTTACATTTTCGGAAAAATGCTGCCTTTAGGAAAAGCGGTATTCGAAATAAACGAGAAAGACCAAGACGGCAGAAAATTTTATCAGTTTACCGGAACCGTTAAAGGGGGTTATTTAATATTCACTGTAAAAATAAATATGCAATCGCTTGTTGATTACAATACGTTACGCCCATACATATCCACATATGTTCAAAAAGGGTTTGAAAAACGGGTTAGAAAATTAAATTTTGACTGGCAGAATAAAGAGCTTATTTATTCAAAGAAAAAATTTTGGAAAGACGAATATAAACAAAGGGGAAAAACCCCTATTTTGCCTCATACCAGAGATATTTTAAGCACAATGTATTTCGCGAGAAAACTAAAACCCGTTCTGCACGAAAAAATGATTATGAACTTAGTTGAAAAACTGCATATATGGACGGTAGTCGTAGAAACGGTCGATAAAAAAGTTATTCGGCTGCGGGACGGCACTAAATGCAAAGCAATACTTGTTACAATAAAACCCCATGAAATAAGCAAAAACAAACTATTTAAAGGTCTTTTCGGATTAAAAGGCAACATATCTTTATGGGTAACGGAACATAAAAGTATTCCACTGCAGATTAAAGGCGATTACACTATGGGTTTTTTCAATTTACATATAACGGTTATATTAGATAAATGGAGCCCGTCTAACCTGATTGAAACTCAATAATTATTTTCAGTTAGTGAACCCCCCCCCTACTTTGTCGGGAACTTCTTAAATGTTAAATTTTAGTCTATCACCAACTTTGTTTGTGGAAAACAAGCTGTGTGGAGCCTTCGTCCCTACGCCCCACCAACCGACTGAAATCGGGAGTTTTGGTAATGAATAGAAATCATTCCCTGTTAGGTGGTTTTTCGCCTAACTGTTTTGTTTCTGCCCATCCGTTGTTTGCGTCTGCAAAAAAATCAAATTTCGGGATATACGGTTTGATGTCGATTAACGGGGTGTTGTCAAGAACATCTATGCCGCTTACTTCAAGAATATTCTTGTTCCTCTTATCTAATTTCACGATAGAAATACCTATTTTATTTAGACGGCATGGATGGCGGGAAGCAAAAATCCCATGAGGGTTATCATCAAGAAAAGTCGGTCTTATTAATTTTATTTCAGCCGCTCGGTCAAATATGTAAAATAATATGATATGAGAAAATGTGCCTATTGTTTCTAAAGCGTCTTCATACTCTAAAAAAACTTCAATTTCCCCTTTGCCTTCAGGTTTAGCTAACCCCTGGATTGGGCAATCGTCTTTTGTCTTATACGGAGAATGAATTATCCCTATAGATTTAACTTCAAACTTTATCTTTTTGTCCATCTTGAAAAACCTCCTTTTGGTTAATTGAAATTATTATTCTGTTTTATCATACATATTAATATAGAAAATTTTTAAAAATTAAACAACAAAAAGCGATGTGAAATATTTCACGAAACCAGGAGTAATCTACTTAAATAAAAAATTTTTTTATTTTTTTATCGAAAAAGACTAAAGTAAATCTTTTATAGTGCCGATATATAAACAGCACTCTTGTATTTTCGTCTTCAACCTTAAAAAATGAGGCTCGGTAATTTATGATGATTAAAAAAAATGTCGGGCAAAAAGGGTTATCGTTAGTTGAGTTGCTTGTAATAATCGCGGTGATAATGATTCTTGCCGGTTTATTGTTTTCCGCAGGAAAAAAAGCCAGAAATTCATCTTACAGCTCGTATTGCTTAAATAATCTGCGCCAAATTTCTTTAGCCTTATTAACATACTACAACGACCACAAAGAGTATCCGGTTGGGTTGCCCTATTGTACTCTATCTGAACAACTAAAACAATACATCCCTGATAAAAAAGTATTTATCTGCCCGGCAGATACCGACGGGAACGAAGACAGTTATTCTGAATTTTATGTTTATCGAGGAGGAAACCAAGCTCGAGTATCGGAATATTTAATAGGCTGCCCGCGTCATCAAGACGAAACCTCGGCAATAAATATATTCTCACTTGGGAGGACGCAAAAAAGCCAAGTAGCCGAGGTCCTTGTAGATGAAGTTCCCATAAAACCCGGAGACTCAATCAAAGATAAATCCATGGTTCTTGAAGATGGATCAGAAATAACCGCTTCGGGTGTTGAGTTGTATCTTGTGCAGTCTTTCAGGATGCCTAACGGCAGGCTGTATTCGATTGTAAAAGTGCCTGACGGCGAAACAGGATCGGTAACAGCTAATATCACACCAGGTTCTGCGTTTGAAATAGTTACCCCTTCATCCATAGCCGCTGTGAGAGGGACAAAATTTATCGTTACCATATCTTACGATAACGACATATCTATAACAAAAATAGATGTAACAGCAGGTTCCGTAGAGGTTTGCTCAATAGACGGAGGTGAAAATAATAACAACGACTACACCAAAACGGGCAACGTCCGCTCTATTATTAAACCGGGCGAATCCATTGAGGTTTTTGGAAAACGCAAATCCATCAATCACAAAAAAATAGAACACAAAATAACATTTCTGAACAACAAAATTAAAAAAGAAACAAAGCAGGGGCATAAAATGAAAGGAGAAAAAAAACGTCTCCGCAGGCTAACTAAATTGATTGATAACATATTTAATGATTAGTTGAATTACCATTTGTATCAAACTTTAACAATAACTGAAAACGGTTCAGCGCATTCATACGGGGAGTGTTGCGA
>JAGGZS010000272.1 GCA_021161885.1 bacterium | reverse complement strand
TGCGTTTGACGAGCTCTTATGAAAAATGCCGTTTACACACTTAACCTGACATACTCGATGAATATAATAACAAACCTGAAGAAATCAATGATAATCCCGTAAAAGCTCCGTCTAAACGGCTTGAATCGTTTAACTCCGGTTATATCAAGCCAGTTATGGGTAAAATAATTTCTGAGCGCATTGGTATACAAACAATTCGAAATAAATGTCCTCATTTTAATGATTGGCTCATAAAGTTAGAAAATATAAGACAGGTAAGCCTAAATAGATAACCAAAGTTTATTCATTGTAACTTGAATTTGTAATCATTCTTTTTAAAAACCTAATCCCCGTCGATCCGCCGATAGCTTTTTTTGCCGCCGATTTTGCGGATCAACGCGTCAGCGACCATGCCGATGAGCGCGATTTGCAACCCGGCTAACCATAATATTATAGTCGTTGACGAAATGACTTTTTGCGTAAGCAGATCAAACGTAAACCCGCCCGCTTGTTTGTAAACAAACATAAAATCGAAAACAAACTTGACACATCCGATAAAAAAACTCCAGAACGCTAAAGGCAGAAAAATTTTAAGCGGATTAAACAACATCGATAAGCGTAATATCAGAATAATAAACTCAAAAAAGTTCCAAGGTACAATTTTTGAAGAATCTTTACGCTTTAAATAATCAATAGGTATATAAACAACATTGTAGTTATCGTACAGCAACGCTACGGTAATTGTTGTGGTGAATGAAAATTTGTCGGGCAGAATGTTTATGTATGACTCAACAAGAGACCGCCGGAACGCTCTTAATCCTGAATTAAGATCAGGTATGGTTTCGCCCGTAAGGTATCCAGCGAATTTGCGAAGCATCAGTTTCGGCAGTTTTCTTAAAAACGGCATATTAACGTTTTTGCCCGTTCTCGCGCCTACAACCATATCAGCGGTTTTTAGGGTTTCTATAAATTCAGGTATCTTGTCGGCAGGATAAGTTCCGTCAGCATCTATTATTACGATACAATCGTTTTTAGCGAAGAAAATTCCTTTCTTCAGCGATGCGCCGTAACCTAAGTTTCTATTATTAGACAACACCTTAGCGCCTGCCTGTTTGGCGGATATTGACGTTTTATCGCTCGATCCGTCGTCCACTACAATAATCTCGCCTTTAATGTTTGATTTATCAAGGATTTTTTTAACATCGGTTATTACATTATAAATAGCTGATTGCTCGTTATAGGCAGGTATGACCACTGATATATCTTGAATATCCATAAAAAATCCGATTAAAAATAGTAAAATTTGAAAAATTATATTAAATGAATCTCCCCGCCCTTACGGACGGGGTATCTTCTGTTTCAACTTTCAGTTGTCCAGCCTGTTTTTCATATCATATGAAAAACTACTGGAACTTGCTCTCATCCCCGACCTCACGGACGGGGAATTCCCGCTGGATTAAAAAGTAAAGCAATTTAATAATCTTGTAAAGAGTATTTTCTTTAAACCTAAATAAACACTCCTAATGTATCTTATATTGCCTGTTTATTTTTTTTATGCTACTGTCAGGAAAACATAAAATTAGCCATTCTAAACGAACTGAAGAATTTCAACAAAGATTATGTTCTTTGCTATGAGATACTTCAGTGCTTCGCTGCTCAGAATGACTGGTAAGGAAAAATTCAGATAATGTTTACATCTAAGATAAAAGATTTTATAAAAAGCCGATCGCCGAAAACACCATATCTTATCGTTGATTTATCTGAGGTGAAAAAAAAATATGACATTTTGACCGCTCAGCTGCCCTTTGCGGATTGTTATTATTCGATCAAGGCTAATCCCGCTCCACAGGTAATAAAGCTGTTAAACAGTCTTGGATCATCTTTTGATACCGCTTCAATAAATGAAATAAAAAATTGTCTTGAACTCGGAGTTAAGCCGGAAAAAATAATTTTCGGCAATACCATAAAAAAAGAAAATCATATCAAAGATGCTTTTCGCCTTGGAGTTAAATATTATACATTCGATACAGATAAGGAACTGGATAAAATAACGCGCTCTGCGCCCGGCTGTAATGTGTTCTGCCGGATAACAACAAGCAATCAAGGCGCTCAATGGAGTTTATCCCGAAAATTCGGGTGTGATGAACGGCAAGCGGTGTCATTGCTTAAGCAGGCACAAACCAACGGATTAATCCCGTATGGAGTTTCGTTCCACGTAGGGTCCCAGCAGACTAATTCCGCGGCTTGGCGTTACGCGCTTAGTAAAACATCTGAAATTATCAAAAAACTTTTATCAAAAAACATAAACGTCTCCTGCATTAATATCGGCGGAGGCTTTCCGGCTCAGTATAGCGAAAAAATACTTCCTTTAAAAGATCATACGGAAACTATAAAAAAATCCCTGATCGATCTGTTCGGCGTTAATGGTCTGCCCAAAATAATCATAGAGCCCGGCAGATACATAGTTGCTGAAGCAGGCGTTATAGTCAGCGAAGTGCTGCTCGTAAGAAATGATTTACACAAAAAAGGCATACGATGGATTTATCTTGATGCCGGAAAATTTAACGGGCTTCATGAAGCGGGCATAACCCGGTATCCGATTAAAACCGATTATCCCGATAATAATCCTGCCGGAGATGTCATCTTAGCCGGTCCTACCTGCGACGGGGATGATGTGTTATACGATAAAAACCTCAAATTACCTTTGTCCATAAAAATTGGCGATAAAGTGTGTGTGTTGTCGGCAGGAGCCTATACAAACACCTATTCAAGCATAAATTTTAACGGATTTAAACCGTTGAAAGAATATTACATATAGAATTAATCTATGTGATTAATCATCGCCATCATCGCCATCATCGCCATCATCGCCATTATATATGGATATAGCGTCTCTGGCGTTGTTGGCAAACATCTCGGCAAGGTTTGCTTTTTCTCTTGCTAAATCAGCGGCGATAGTTGCTCTTTCAACTTCATGGGCTGTGCGGTTATATTCCGCAAGCGCTCGTTGTGCCTGATGCGCGGCTTTTTGCGCGTTTTTTACGGTTTTTGCCGCAGCCTTGGCTTGAGAATCGTCATTTTCGGCTATTTCAGTTGCGCTTACCGCGGCGGTAGAGGCAATACTTGCAAAAAATTCGGCATCCTCTTTTGCTTGTAATGCTAAGTTTTGAGCTTGTAATGCTTTATCCAGAAAAAGCTGGGCTTCATCCGCCTGTTCGGCTGATTTATCTGCTTGCAAAATGGTTTTCTGAGCTTCATCAATAGCCTTATTGATATTGTTATTGGATATTTCCTCAAGAACTTTAGCCGCTTTTCTTTGAGCTATTAAAGCAGCTTCTTCAGCTTTTTTAGCCGATGTTTCAGCTTCTTTCGCACATCTTTTTGTCATATTTTTATTTATTTTTGCGTTATCATAAGCATTATTAGCGTCTTTTTTAGCATGGCGCGCTTTTTTTGCTGTTGAATAACTCGATGGGTAATCATAAGGCGTCTGTGCCGGCATAAAAGAGCCTAAATTATTAATGCTGAATTTAGACAGCCATTCGTAGAGGGCTATATCTTGTTCCATATTTTCGCCTTCTTTCTTGCCTCTAAGAATTTTTTTGTGCAATTTTTCTACACGTGTATCAATGACTTTCTGTTTAAGCATTGGCGGTTTATTTAGAATTTCAGCGGAATTACCTTCCGTTAATTTCATTGTTTTTCGTCCCGCGGCTACTATTTTGCCGTTTTCGTTACGCAGTCCTCTTATGGGCTGCACTTCAACCACACCTTCGGTAACAGATATGGTAGAGGCGGCAAAATCGCCGTCAACCCCTATCTCAATAGTAAAATGTGTACCACGGACCGCCGCTATTAATGACGGGGTAACTATTTCAAGATTAGTGCCTTTGGCGGCGTCAACCGAGATAGAGCCGGTATCGCCGTCAGGGACTCGAATTATGGTATACAGCGTGCCGTTGTTCATATTGAACGATTGGACAAGCTGCATTTCAATATCGTCAGAGTTTATGACAGTTCCGTCTTCAAGTTCCATTGTTCCGGAATGTGCAGTTCCCGGGGAAATATCCTGTCCGTCAGCCGTAACTTTAGCGACCTTACTTGTTTGAGCAGACTGCAGCGAAAAAATGTTAGATGTCATTGTGCCGCGTTTATGCCTTGGACAGCCGAGTATATATTTGCTTGAACCGAAATCTTGTCCCGGATAAACGTAAAACTGGCTGTAACTGTCGACTGTTTCGTTATCGTCTTGGGGACAAATAAATACTTTGCTGTTAGATATGTATCTGCTTAATTGATGCTGCAAGGTATCGTAAGGCAGCCCGCTTGGATAATCGTTATGGTCGTTGTAGTATGCAACCATAGCTATTGATATTTGGCGCATATTATTTGTACAGAATGTAAGGTTAGCGTGATATTTTAGTTCACGGGCAGATACAATAATAAGGCTCATCACGATTGCCAGCACAGACATGACAATAAGGAGTTCAATCAATGATAATCCTTTACAACGTTGTTTTTTTTTCATAATAACAAACTCCGGTTAGAAACTAACATTTTATAAAGTTTTTACTAATTTTGATATATCATTTAATCTATTTGTTACCGCTTTATTATCAATCGATTTTTTGTTGTCTGATAAAGATTTTGTTAAATCGGATATGATTTGGTCGATTTCATCAATATTTGATTTATTTATATTATTTTGTTCAATGAGTGAATCGAACATTTCATTATAAGTATCCGCCATATCATGTAACTGATCGCCTTTACGAAATTTTATTTTGCCGGTGTACACTCCTTTACTCAACTCAAGCATATGCTTTTTAAGCCTGAATAAAGGACCGGCTATTTTGTGGCTTAAGAAAATTCCCACAATCGCGAATACTATACTGCTAAAAACAACACTGCCTGTCATAAAAAACCACACAGGTTTATTGATGTCCGTCAACGAAATCTGGTTTTCCGATCCTTCAAGAAAATAGTTTATTAAGTCTTGGTAATAATCGTTTAGGCATATGATTATAGTACTCATAGCTATTGAGATAAGGGCTACTTCCAAAATCATAATTAAGGCTATCCTGAATTGCAACCTTCTGTTCACTATATATTTGCGTCTGAAAAAAGATGGGCGTTTTGTAGTCATTTTTCCTCCATTGTCGATTTTGCTTTTTATTTTCAGCTATTAAAATTTTTTGACTGAATAAACTTTTTTAACAATTCGCGTAAAAATTGAAAGTACTTTATTAAGCAATAAGTATACCTGATTAAGAAAAAATTATACGAGATTGAATTCTTGTGTCCTGAGAAAAAATAAAAGGAGTAAACTACTCAAGTTCCCGCCGTACTTTTTTATTAATAACGGCTTTTGAAGAACTATTTGCAGTATGAAATTCTGAGGAACTTTTTTTGATTTCAAAATATTTTCTTTGAAGATTCCGCGCAATATTTTTATTTTTGTCAATTATATTTTTTTGTTCCTTAGGGTCGTCAATGGAATTGAATAATTCTGAAGACTTTTTTGTGGTAATTTGTGTCCATTTGTCTGTTCGTATAGAAAATTTATTCCAGTCTTTGCTGATGCACGGAAGATAATTCATCTGTCCATCACCCTTTATAAGAGGCATAAGCGATAACCCGTCGATATGTAAAGAATTTATTTTATTTTTAATTCCGAGCATATCAAAAACAGTAGGAAAAATATCAATTGATCTAACCTTGGTGTCTATGCGGATATTTTTTGGGATGCCCGGGCCTTGAATTATCAAAGGCACGTGAACTAACTCGTTATACAGGCTATGGTTATGCCCGAAACTGTTGTGGTCTTTAAATTCTTCACCGTGATCGGATGTAATAATTATAAAAGTATTTTTCAGTAAATTTTGTTTTTTCAGTAAATTGATCATTTCCTTTAACAAACTGTCTATATAGCGTATTTCGCTGTCATATAATCCAATAATATGGTTTGTATCTTCTTTTGTAATTGTATCTGCATTTTTTTTAAGGAAAGAATCGGAGAACCGCTGTTTTTTAAGGTTATGTATATCTTTGTAGTTAATGTTTGTAAACATTTGTTTATATATATTGGGGGCGCAATCGTAATAGGCATGGCAGTCGTATGTATGGATAAACAGGAAAAAGGGCGGTAACTTTTTTTGAGATAAAAAATCAAATAACTGTTTTTTGTAATCTTTAAAACTGAACGAGTTGGTATCTTCACCGTGATGGTTATTCTGTATAAACACATCGAACCCTCTATCCCATCCGAGCCGTTTTGAAATATCCCCTCCGTTTGTATAAGCCGCGGTAAAGTAACCGAGTGAACTTAAAGTTTTCTGTAACGTAGGGATTTTTTCGTTGATAATATCAGATTGCCGCTCAACATTATGGTTAAACGGATACAGCCCCGTAAAAATAGAGGTAAACGAAGGCAATGTCCATGAGGATTGGCATATAACTTGTTCGAATAAAACACCGTTTTTCGCGATGCTGTCTATTGTCGGCGATGTGCGGCGCAAATAACCGTAACATCCAAGATGGTCAGCCCTTAGAGTATCGATGCCGATAAGAATAATGTTCGGCTTTTTGTTTTTTGATGAGAAAATTACTGGATTTGAGAAAACAGCGTAATCGCTTAATGCAAAATTTTCGGCCTGTTTATCGGCGGATGTTTCAAAAGATAAAGTTATGTTTTTTTTGGCGAATTTTTTAAGGTTTATAACTTTATCAAACCATCGACGTTCATTTTTTTTGTATTGCGGGTCTAAGAAATCTTCAAAAAGCATAATTCGTTTGTTATTATGCTCAGCAAATATTCTAAAAAGAACGCCTTGCCCTGATTTATCCCAAGCGGAATTCCTTATTGCGTAATCAAAATAAAGATAAGGCGCTTTAGGCAGATTAACGGCTATGCTAAACCTGTAAGGCGGGTAAACTCTTATTGAATCGCGGATGTCGCTGTTGATATCTGATTTTGTCCGCTGGCTGGATAGTTTGATATAATCTACGGTTACTGAACATAATTTATCTGAAAAATTTATTTCTACGGCAGTAATATTTTTGAATTGTTTTATCGGTATTTCATAGCTTAGCGTTTTTCCGGTTTTATCGTGCTTAACTTTTATGGAATATTTTTTTTTGCCGTTCGCGGTTAAATTAATATAAAAATATTTTCCATTTGTTACCATAAGACGAATTTCCAAAAAATCAAAGTTTATGTGCTTTGAAAACTGTTTTTTTAAAATTGTTTTATTGGGAATAGATTTGAATTTCAGTATACTTTCGGTATTTGATGTTTCCGGAGAATATAAAAGCCGCCATCCTTGCAAACCTCTATAAAAATCGAAAGATATTATGTCCTCGGGCAGGGAAGAGAGAATTCTTGTAACGCCTGTTGCTTTGGATGCGTCGTTTATCTTGATTTTGGAACAGAAATATAAAAATAAAAAAATAAATATT
>JAGGZS010000328.1 GCA_021161885.1 bacterium | reverse complement strand
GATTGTTTTTTCGCCTGTTCAGGTCATCGTATGACGATGTTATATCAAGCGGTAAATTTAAGTTTAGATGGCTTTTGGCTTCTTCGGTTATCGGAATATTAATATCTCCTTTTGCCGCGTTTCCTACTTTACCGTTAACTATTATAGGCTTGATTCCGGTATTATGGGGCGGGGCGCCTCTTTTCAGCCCGCTTATTTATTTGACCCCTTTTATATCGTTGCCGTGGTTAGTGTGGATTCCGGTATTATATTTCGCGCCGAGGCTGTTATATAATTGCGTAGTTATGATTCCTGTTGTTCTTAGTATATTGAAGCTGAGTGTGTTTTTAGGGTTTGGAGTATTTAAGTATTTTTTTAGTAAATCGTTGTATTTTATCTTGTTTCCTTTGCTTCCAGCATGGGCTCTTGTAAAGAGATTATTTAATATTAATAAATTTGATCTTAAGGATATTCAGAATTTGCCGGATTATCTCGTTGGCAAAATTGCAGGCGGCGTACGAGGTTTAATAAGTAAGGCGAGAAAGACAACTCCCGCCGGTGAAGATTACTCAGTTAAATTTTCAAAAACCGTTATTGAAAAAGCACGCAACTGGACTCAGGAAAATGGATTGGGCGAATTGGGAAAAATGACCAAAGATGAGGCGCAGGCGATAATAAACAGCTTTATTATCGAGGAAACTATTAAAACGACAAAACATATTGTTTTTCAGGATGTAGGTAATTCGTTAAGGGTAAATGTAGGTGCTGAGGTAGATGATTTAGCGTTATCTCCGGGTATGTTTGCTTCAATGCCGGCTATATATGTGCCGTTTTTTCTTCCGACTCAAGCTCATTTTAATAAGTGGTTCTGGGGGATTATGATCCAGAATATAACCCAGTCGCTTCAATATGCCGCTTCAATGGGGTCAAGGTCAATCAGGGGCGCTGAACGCGGAGCGATTTCAAAACATAAAATATTCGCTCATATTGTGTCTAAATCAGAGCTTGATATCCATTCATTTCTGTTTATGGTTCAGCCGAGATGGCTGGTTGGCCATTTACATGTTATTCGCGAAGAATTGGTAGGCGGCAGAATTGTATTGGACCTGGATTTTGTTGATTCCCGTGAATTGAAAAATAAAGAAGCTCCGCAGGGAACCGAACAATGGGATAACGTTGAAGATTATATTAGATACTTAATCGATCGCGGGGTAGATTTGCCTGAACTTGACGAACAAACGTTTCAGCAGATATTTTCAGGCGATTTTCAGCTTGATATTAAGTTGCCCGATTCTATGCCGGCTGAAGAACAAGAAATTTTCAAAAAAAGCGTAAACGCCCAGTTTAAGTATTTATCGCAAATAGCCGCCGGCTATTACAGGGCTTACCCTGATGAGTTTAATCCTTTTTACGGACCCGGCGAGAATGTAACTTTCAGCGGTTATTTTCCTGAAGTAAATGAGTTAGATGACGGCGATAAATTTGGAATAGGAACTTATCAGCCTACTGAAGGAATTTTTTATGCTAGAGGCAACAATTTCGGTGGTTTTAACTATGCCGCCGGAGGAGTTGAGATTAATGGCGAGGACGGGAACCTTGTGTTTGAACCAACCGGTAAAATTGCCAGAGTAGATTATCAGCAGAATGTGTCCGGTTCAAAAGCGACTAACCTTAATGCTATTTTACTTGTCATCCAAGGACAAACTTATTTATCACGCGAGATAGAAATCAATCCTGACGGAACTAAAAAAGTGGTTATCAAATTTAAAGATGCCCACGAAGAATTTTTACCGGAGGTCAGTAAGGCTAAACAAGAATTTGAAAAGAAATCTGAACAACGAGATAAAGCCTTTAGACAGGGCTGGAAAAAAACGGCTAAACGATTATACGCTAAAATATTTGATAATAAATCAAAAACTTTTATTTCGGTTGATCTCGGATCAAAATTAGGTTTTGGAGTGTTTACCGGAGTAAAAGGATTTTTGGCTAAATGGAAAACATTGACAATTGGTGCAATAATAGGTGTTTTGCCGGTTTCTTTATACGGGTTACTGCAGGACCCGCTTAATGCCGCTATGCAGTCGTATTATAACCCTGAGTTAGTGGAAAAAGAGGCTCAATTTACGATTTTTAATAATAAAACCAAATTTGATTCTTTGACTTACAATTATGCCCAAAGAGATGATTTGCTTGAAAATAAAACTGTTGCACTTGCTAAAGATATTTTCAGGTTTCCCGCAAAAAACGAACTGCAAACAAACTCTAACAGAATAGCTTTTGCTGAATTATTATATCAATTGTCCCGTAACGCTGGTATTCATATCCCGGAACAAATGTTTACGGATAATGCCGGGCATCTTACCGACTCATTTACTTCCTTAACGGGATTTTTTATGGCGGTAGAAAAACAGCGTATTGAAAACCGTAGAATCCAAATCGGCGGGCGGATAACAAGTCTTGATAAAGGATTAACCGAGTATGGGACGATAATGGTTAATGCTCAAGATTACCTGAAACGCTTAGCGGCGGTTTTCCCTGATGAAAGCCAAGAACAAGAGGGGCTTGACTATCTTGCTTCAACAATAGGTAATTCACAGGATATTATAAGTATCGACGTAATTAATCCTGACGGTTCAGTTGCTAATTATGAGTTTGAAGCGAATACCGCTTATCAGTATGGTGTGTATAACAGGGCTTCACAACGATATATTGGTGCTTATAATTTTATCTCTGGAAAAACATATCACGGTTCGCATGAAGACGATGCGCATCGCTCTGGAGCCGTGGAAAGACAGCTCGGAGATCGGGGGCGCGAACCGGTTGTCAGATTAGGGCAGGAACGAAATGAGCTTCAAGGCACACGTTCATGGACAATGGTATCTCCTAAAGGACCTTTAAGTATTTTTCAGATGAAAACCATGGCGAAAAAAATCAGAAACGGCAGTTTAAACCCTCATGCCGCATCTTTTATGAAAGCATTAGTTGATGTTGCCAATAAAAATGGTACGCCTATAGCTCAGGTTATTATTCATGATGGAAACGGCAATGCGCCGTCATCCAATCCGTCGCAATGGAGTATAATAATAGTAAGTGATTCAAAGAAATTTCTTATGTCATCTGAGCAGGGGATGTCGTTAGTAAAGACAGTGCTTGCGCAGGATGATTTTAAAAACCTTCGTATATCCGCTGAACAAATAGATGTTATCCATTGGGACGCTTTAAAGACTCTTGAACAAATTAAGGTCTTAACCGGCAAAGGTAAAGAACTTGAAAATTATGACGAGAAAGTTGCCGAAATAAACGCTTCAGCCGCTAAACGAATTGTTTCAACGATATTAAGCTCTGGTTTGTTATCATCTGAATTAACCAAAGTGCGCTTGGAAAACCTTCTTAAAATAGTTAATGATCAAGATAAAGACAAATTAGCAGCCCAGATAGATAAAATCAAAAAATTGTATGCCAAGCAGGATAAAATAAAAGATTTTATAAATTCGATTTTTACCATTAATGATAAAAATATTTTTGATAAAATAATTACCGCTCCGCTTGGTTTTCTTCTAAGGCACAGTTTGCTTGCCGTCGGAGTATCGCTTTTAATCTTTGGTCCGGTCTCTATTGGATTGTTTACGTCAGGATTAATAACAGCCGCGTTTTTAACTCCTACAATAGGATCGGTGTTTATTGGGGCAATAGCAATAAACGCGGTGGTTATTTTACCAATAGCGTTGTTTTTCAGTATACTAAATTACCGTAATACAATTGCTCTGGCAAAAGAGTTTATATCACTTCGAAAATTGCTTGAGGATAATATGTTAAGCAGTATCCCTCTTCATAAAAAATTGCTTATTCTAACCACAAAACATCCTGATTCAAAAAATCAACTCGGGTACGGATGGGACTGGGAAACGGAAAACGCGATGATGGAAGAGAATTTACGGACAGCGGATATAGACGCAAATGCCTCTTCTCCTATACGGTCTGTTTATGAAGGACTTCGGACTGGCACACCGTTAATTTATGAAAAATATGATGATATGCTCAATGAATCGGATACTGTCAGGTCGGCAATTATAAACGGTGTGGTTATAGAACCGTCTACAGTTGATGAAGAGTATCTTGCAACCAGCATAGCCGATGATGACGGTACGGAACAGTCGTTTCAGGATTTTAATTACGACCAAACATTAATTGAACCTGCGATAGAGGAACTTGCCGATGAATTCGCGAGAAGAGGAAAATTATTGCTCGATAACCTGCGCCGCGCCGCTACGGAGAATCCTGATGAATTGCTTAGTGCGGTAAATGAATATATTAAACAAAGAAAACAAGCGCAAGCTCCGTTAGGTTATGAAAATAGATTCGAGTACGCCGCATTGGATGATATTAAAGCTCTTGCTAATCTGAGCAGGGATTTAAAAAATGACGGGTTTATTGATGTGAGCACTCAATCGCACAGAAAAGACGTGAAAATTCTTGGTAAACTGTTTGGCTTAAGTTTTCAGGATTCTATGGATATGCTTGGTTCTTACTGAAGTGAGGCGGAATGGCCTGTGGCTATAGGTATTCCGTTTATGCCGGGCACCACAAAAGGACGTTTTAGAATGGCTAAACGAGGCGGACATGTTGAGGATGCCCGTCCGATACCTGTTTTATCCGCGCTTGTTACTTTCGCAGAACCGCCTTGGCTGGCTGGTTTATCGGCGTTTAACGTATTGGATACGGAAGCGGATGACCCTGCTTATGCTTTGGCTGAAGATACCAAGTTCGGCATTATGGGAGTTTTTAATCCGCCGCTATACCCTAATACTCCGGCTATATCTATTCATCTTAAAAATTATGTTGAGGAACAATATGAACGGCGTTTATTTGGTGAAAACAGTTTGAAAACAGCCGCTCAAGTTGGAAAAGGGTTCAGTGTGCTTAGCGGTATGAACAACTTGTTTTCACATCCGGTTTTTCTTCTTGGTGATGATGAAGCTGTCGGTTCTGATTGGAAAAAAGTCCTTGATAATGTTTTTAACGCAAACGCCATGAAACGGGACGAAATAGCTTATGAAGGAGCGGGCAGAGGATCAGGCTGGTTAAATTATATTATTTTCGGATATTCTTTATACGGCCATTTGGCTGAGCGTATAGGACCTTTCGCCCCGGGAGTTGGACAAGCTGTCCGCCAGATTCAGTATATAAATGAGCTTGACAGTAAAATGAACGGGCGGTTGTTAAAAATAATTCGTTATCTGCAGATAACAGCTGATAAACCTATGTTTAACGGATTATACGGCGTTGATTTTAGATTAGCCCTTTCTATCGTTAAAGGACTTGAACAAATGGAGGTTCAAGGCAAAACTACTGACAATGTTATCGACGAATTGATTCAATTCGCGCTAAGGGAGGCTGTATCTAAACTGAATTCTGAAGATCGGCAAAAGGCTTATGAATCATTTCAGGCAGGGAATAACCTTTTGGGACAGGATTTGGCTTTTCCGGTAGATTTACTTGAAAAATCACCTATTGCCGACAGTCCTGCAGGTAAGGTTGACTTTGAATTGACACAAAATGAACAGCAGGTTATATCTGATTTACTGGCTGAAGGATACACACAAGCGGATATAGATGAAATTCTCGTTAATATAATTCAGTTGCCGGTTGAAACCCGTCTATCCGCTTTAAAAAATATAAAACAGGTAACTCTTATACCTGCCCATAAATTAGAAGGCGCTAAAGATACATTATGGCAGTTCCGGTTTACAAAAGCTATCCCGAGGGCAATACTGGGGGTTCCCGCAGCAAAAAAACTGCTGAAAACAGTTTTTAATATAACTATGATTGCCGGTTCAGTAATGTTGTGGGGGTATTGGGCTATGGCAATTCCTATGATGTTTATGATTTTTGAGGCAATGGGAATGTTTAAAGGAACTCCGCTGAAAATTTTTCTGCGTTTGTTTTTCGGGGGGATAAGTGTAGTTGCCATGGTGCTCGTAAGCGGCGGATTAGGCGCTTTGTCAATACCTCAGCTCGGATTACTGTATTTATATTTTACAGGCGGTGAAAAAGGCGCTAATTATTTGTTGTATATGATAGACAGAATACCTATTTCGATTATGGCAAAAAGAACAAACCAATATAATATTCTTTCCTTGGAAGATAAATTAAATTTTCTGCGGGAAAACGATAAATTTGATCCTGAGATGAAACGCTCTATCGTAAAAAGGGTTATTGAGGCTATCGCTCAGCGGCCGCAAACGACAGAAGAATACGATAGGCAATTTAGACAGGAATTTATCCTTGCAAGCCTTGAGCAGGCATATATAGTCAAACTTCGTAAATATTATCATGACATTTACGGCGAAGACGCGGATAACCTCGAAAACGATATACAAAACAGTCTGTCTAAATTCGCTGTGGACCAGCGTCTTAGAATAGTAAAGAAAATTTATGAACGTTTAACAGGTTCTTTTTCCCGATTAGACGCGATGTCTTACCTGTTAACCAAAATAAAACCAGGCGATGAAATGCCATATAAATCTAAATTTGGTTTTTTTAGAAAAATTTTCACAGATAAACAAAAAGAAAAAGTGTTCAGGGCAACAGCATTAACTATTGTATCCGCTTCAGCTATTTTTTTGCTTGGGATGCCTCAAACTTTATTGGGACTGTTTGCGTTCGCGCTTATTAATAGTATTGTTTTGTTCATTGGAACTCGTACTTTTGAGCAAACGTTTGGGGCTGTGGCAGGTGTTATGTGGCCTATTTTACATGCCGCTGTCAGCCCGTACAGCGCTTCAAATATGCCGTTGGTTATTATCATGGCCGAAATTTTGGACGGGTATATGATAGGTTCAAGTTTTGGGCTTCTGCTGAAAAATTCTATTGAATTGATATATAATTTTGTAATTAATCCGTTTGCGGTTAAACCTTATAAAGCGTTTGGCGCGCTGGATAAAATATCCGCTAAAAGCGACAGGATTAAACAGCGGATTTTGCTGGCGTCAATAGTTCCGTTAATTAATGAGGTTGATTCTGATTTGGAATTCAAATCAAAATTTGATCGGCTTTATTTTGATACTATTGAGTCGGTAACAGATTATGACGATGGCGCAGAAGCTATTGACGGGCAACAGCAAGATTTATCTGATACGCCGCCTGCCGCCCCTGATGTATCGCCGGATTCAAATAAGACTTCCGTAATTGCTCAGACTCCGGGAACTGCCAGTGGTCAATCAATAAAAAAACAGACACATCAGTCAAGGCTTTACAATATAAGCCGTTTTATAGCTTCTGAATTAAACTTTAGCGATTTTGAGTTGAATAATCTTTCGGGAGCTTTGGACGTGTTAGCTGATACTGAAGGCGGTAATTTGGATAAATCAATAGAATTTACAGCAGGCATAAATCGAGCGTCGGTTC
Organism: bacterium; assembly: GCA_021161885.1. Classification (GTDB taxonomy): domain Bacteria; phylum Auribacterota; class Auribacteria; order Auribacterales; family Auribacteraceae; genus JAGGZS01. Next base: position 5,691 of record JAGGZS010000328.1, on the reverse strand, counting down.
GGTTATCTTTGTCTAATATGATTAGTATTAACAGGAGCAGAAAACGATTTAATCTGGATAAGGAAACAAATAAAGCTATATCAGCCGAAGATCGTGCTGCTTTAGACAAATCCGTTGATGATTTTGAAACCGTTTTAATGGATATTTCAAAACGGCTCGCCAGCAGGGTTGATGAAAGTTATATTGAGGTCACGGAAAATAGTTTTTATTCAAAAGATATGATATTAGAAGCTGTTAATGGTTTGAAGCAAGCTGAAAAACAAAGATGGAGCCAATTGCAGTTATCGGAAAATATCAGAAACCAAAAATCAGATGAGCTTGAAATTCGCTTTAATAAACTTGTTGAGGATATTAACAATTTGTTTGATTTTTATAACCAAATGACAAACAATTTAATTAATGGGATTATTTTTGCGGCGTCAACAATAGAGTCGTCCGTTTCTATAGCTGAAGCTCCGTTTGGATTGGCGCCTATCCTTGAAAGAGCGGCTGCCGATGGAAAAATATCACGTCAAATTTTTGACGCAGTCATAAAATGGATATTTGTCGATGAGAACAGAACTTTTATATCTTTAATTGCTGATTCACGAAATAAAACGGGTGATTTAAGTTTGGCCGGCATGATTGATTATCTTATCGCTCAGGAAATCAGGCCTTATAAAAATCAATATGTTCCGCATCAAGCTGACAAACCGTCAAAACGAATAGATGTTTTGCCCGAAGCTAAAAAGCCGGAAATGGAAAATGTTACTTCAGGCGCTGATCAAATTTTTCAAACGTTTAATCCTAAGGGTAACGTAGAAAAATTTGCGGATTATCTTGAATCTTATAATAGGAATAGTTCATTTCTGCCGTCGGTCGATTCAATTTTGAGTAATCCTTTTTTTAATAAAATACCTCGCGGTTCGTTTAATCCGTCTCGGGTTTTGGAAACCGTGATGGGTTTAGTTGATGAGTCAGGGTTAGATTATACGCACGCTGTTCAATTAATTAAAGTGCTTGAAGATTCCGGTTATATGTTATCTGTAATGGGACAAAAAGATTTGATAATTATCGATCTCGATACATTAGGATTATCCAGTGTTGAAAATAAAGGCAACCAAAACCTGAAAGTTGTTATTGAACAGTATATAGATGCCCTTCGGGCACGATACGCCCAAGCAAATAGACAAGTGGATATTATGCTTTTTTCGGGAGATTTGAACAGTTATGATATTAACCGGAGAATTGGCGAAGGGCTGCGAAGAAAAATCGATTTGGTTTACGGCAATGAATTGTTTGATGAAATATCCGCTGTGGACTCATCTGAAAAGTTCATCAGGTTTTTTATGGAACGCGTTAGTAACCAAAATGTTAATAGGCTGAATATGAAGGTGTTTTCCAATCGCTATGACATTATGGATGCAGCTCAAGATATGGGGGCTATACTTGCCGACAGGACAGGCAACATATTCGATGCGTTGAAAGTTTTTGCTAATTTACATCCTGCGGTCGGTACAACTAATCTGTATGCCGTATCTGAGGATATAAAAGCTGTTGAGGCTTTAAAAACAGGAAATATTACTCTGCTGGGCGGGCAGGAAATTTCAGTTAATCCTAATAAATCGTTGCTGAACAGGAAAATTTTTACGCATCTCATTGATAGGGCGGCATAGTTTATTTTAGTTGAAACGCATATATTTTTTTGAGTAAAAAAGTATCAGAAAAACTATCTTTTCCCTATGTTTTTAGTTAGATTTTTAAATAAAAAAATAGCTGTTGTGAGAATATGGCAGTTATTAAATTTTAAACAAGAAAAATTATTTTTTTTGTATTTTTGCCCATGTATCTTTTAATGAAACCGACCTGTTGAAAATCATTTTTTCGTTTGCGGAATCTTTATCTTTAGAAAAATAACCTTGTCTCATAAATTGAAAAAATGAGCCGGCAGGATAATCAAGCAAACTTTGTTCGACTTTACAATTTTTTAAAATTTCGAGTGAATCAGGGTTAATGTTCGCTAAAAAGTTTTGTCCATCAGGAACATTTTCAGGGTTTTGTTTTGTAAACAGATGATTGTATAATCTAATTTCAGCATCTAAAGCGTGATCGACAGATACCCAGTGTGATGTGCCTCTTACTTTTCGTCCGTCATTAGTCCAGCCGCCTTTGGATGCAGGATCGTAAGTGCATAATAATTCTGTTATTTCACCTGTGTTTTCATTTCTTATCACTTTCTCGCATTTAATATAATAGGCATGTTTCAGTCTGATTTCTTTACCCGGTGATAACCGAAAATATTTTTTAGGCGGATTTTCCATAAAGTCATCTTTTTCTATATAAACTGTTTTTGAGAAAGGAATAAGGCGTGTGCCTGCTGATTCGTCTTCAGGGTTGTTTACTGCTTGCATTTGCTCGACTTTGTTGTCGGGATAGTTTGTAATGGTAACTTTTAGGGGATGCAGCACTGCCATCACTCGTGGAGCTCTTTTGTTTAAATCTTCCCGTAAACAATGTTCAAGCAGAGCGATATCCACAGTGCTTTCCCGTTTCGCAACGCCTATCGTATCGCAAAAATTTCTTATAGATTCCGCAGTATATCCGCGTCTTCTAAGGCCCGCGACGGTCGGCATTCGCGGATCGTCCCAGCCGGATACGTATTTTTCATCGACTAATTTTTTAAGTTTGCGTTTACTCATTACGGTGTAAGTTAGGTTTAATCGCGCGAATTCAATTTGTCGAGGATGAAACACGTTTAGTTTTTCTAAGAACCAGTCGTATAACGGTCTATGGTCTTCGAATTCAAGAGTGCATATTGAATGAGTAATTTTTTCGATAGAATCTTCAAGTCCATGAGCGAAATCGTACATTGGATATATGCACCATTTATCATTTGTCCTGTGATGGGACGCTTTTTTTATCCTGTAAATTGCAGGGTCCCTCATATTCAGGTTAGGCGAAGTCATATCTATTTTTGCCCGAAGCAGATGGGTTCCTTCTTCTAATTCACCATTTTTCATTTTCTCGAACAATTCCATGTTTTCCTTGATCGACCGGTTACGGTACGGGCTGTTCTTGCCGGGTTCGGTTAGTGTACCTCGGTATTGGCGTATTTCGTCTGGTGTGAGGCTGTCTACATAGGCGTTGCCGTCTTTTATGAGTTGGATTGCGTATTCGTAGAATTTATCGAAATACTCGGATGCGAAATACAGTCGGTCTTCCCAGTCGAACCCGAGCCATTTTACGTCTTCCATAATAGATTCGACGTACTCTATTTCTTCTTTGGCTGGGTTTGTGTCGTCAAACCTTAAATTGCATAATCCGTTGAACTGTTCGGCTATGCCGAAATTTAGGCAGATAGATTTAGCGTGCCCAATATGCAGGTATCCGTTAGGTTCGGGAGGAAACCGTGTATGCACTCGGGCGTTGTTTTTATTGTTCAATATATCTTCTGATATAATAGTTTTTATAAAATTTTGTGAAGGCTTGTTGTCTGTGTCCGGCATATTTATCTCCTGAAAAAATAATTTTTTTAGATATTTTAAATTGTTTTTAGTAGTATACTAAAATAATACAGTGAATTTTTAAATAATAAAAATAATTTTTCTGACAAGTTATTATAAATATTTTTAACCTTTTTCGCCTTCAAGGATATCAAATTTTATAATGTATACTTAATCTTTAATTTTATAGAGGTAATTTAAGATGAAAAAAACAAAAATAATTTTTTTTGATTCCAAACCTTATGACAAATGTTTTTTTGAAGGAGCTAACAAAAATTACGGGTATGAAATTAAGTATTATAAAGGACACCTTAACTCTGAGACGGCATTGTTCACTGATGGTTATGATGTGGTTTGCGCTTTTGTAAACGATGTTATAGATAAGAATGTTATAAATATTTTAGAAAAAAACGGTGTAAAATTAATCGCTTTGCGCTGTGCCGGTTATAATAATGTTGATTTAAAAGCCGCTTACGGAACTATTCATGTAGTTCGGGTACCCGGCTATTCGCCGTACGCTGTGGCGGAACACGCAGTTGCCCTTATGTTAAGCCTCAACCGGAAGACCCATAGGGCATATTACCGTACTCGCGACGGAAATTTTTCCATTAACGGGTTATTAGGATTCGATATGTATAGAACAATTGCAGGTGTTATAGGAACCGGAAAAATAGGAAAATGTTTGATTGATATTCTTAAAGGATTTGGAATGGGCATACTCGCTTACGATACCCATGCTGACGAAAAATACGCGTTGAAAAAAGGAATTGAGTTTGTATCGCTGCAAAAACTATATGCTGAGTCTGACATTATATCGCTGCATTGCCCTTTGACGCGTGAAACTCATCGTCTTATTAATAAAGAAAGCATATCTCAAATGAAAAAAGGGGTGATGATAATTAATACCGGACGAGGAGATTTGGTTAATACCAAAGATTTGATAAAAGGATTAAAAACCGGACAAATAGGGTCTGCCGGACTTGATGTTTACGAAGAAGAAAGCGATTATTTTTTTGAGGATTTTTCTTCCTCTATGATCAGCGATGATGTTCTCGCAAGGCTAATGACTTTTCCTAACGTGCTGATTACTTCCCATCAAGGTTTTTTTACTAAAGAAGCGTTATCTAATATAGCAAGCACTACGCTTGATAATATAAAAGAATTTTTTGATGGCGGGTACCTTAAAAACGAAATTTGTTATAAATGCGCTAAAGAGTGCAGAAAAAAACAAAACAAAAGATGTTTTAATTAAACAAATTCTTTTATAAAAAATAACATTAATGTATAAAAACGATTTGTCAAAAATGAAAAATTATTTGTTTTGATATAAATGAACATCATTTTGAGGATAAGGTATTGTGATTCCTTGTTTCTCAAGGTTTATTTTTCCTTTTTCCAATAAATCGAAATAGACATCCCAGTAGTCGGCAGGTTTAACCCACGGACGGCAAACAAGATTAACACTGCTGTCAGCTAACTCTGATACGGCGATTAGCGGTTTTGGGTCTTCAAGGATTTTATCATTTGAGGATAAAATTTTTTCAAGGGTATTTTTAGCTGTTTTAATATCGTCGTCGTAAGAAATTCCGAAAACCAGATCAATACGTCTTTTATCAATACCTGTATAGTTAATTATTTTATCGTCTGTTATTTTTGAGTTGGGAACAATTATTTTTTTATTATCCGGCGAGCGTAAGATAGTGTTAAAAATCTGTATTTCCTCAACAACGCCGGTTGAGCTTCCGCCCTCAATGAAATCGCCTACTTTAAAAGGTTTGAATAACACCAGCATTACCCCTGCGGCAAAATTAGATAAAGATCCCTGAAGGGCAAACCCTATAGCTAACCCTGCGGCTCCTATGACTGCCACAAATGATGTTGTTTGGACACCGAGTTTGTTTAATGCCGCGATTATAACAAATACTAAAAGGGTGAAATATATTAGATGTTGCGCAAAAGAGCAAAGAAGATTGTCTAAATTCGCTTTTTTCATTATTCTTGATATAGCGTTTGATAAAATGCGCGATATCCATCGTCCAATAATAAAAATTAAAACAGCATAAAACAAGCGTAGTCCATATATTACGCAAAGATCATATAATTTAGTAATTGTTTCATTCATAGCGCTTCTCCTTTTCTTTTTTTAAAATATAAAGTTAATAATATTTATTTTAATTGTAAAGAAAAAATTATTTATATTGATAATTTT